>VGPI01000035.1 GCA_016875595.1 Candidatus Cloacimonadota bacterium | reverse complement strand
CGAAATGATCGAAGCCCGGATCAAACAGATCAAAGCACAGATTGAGGAAACCACTTCCGATTATGACAAGGAAAAATTGCAGGAACGCCTGGCAAAGCTATCCAGTGGCGTTGCCGTGATCCGTATCGGTGCAGCCACCGAGACCGAAATGAAAGAGAAGAAAGCCCGCGTTGACGATGCTCTGCATGCTACCCGCGCTGCCGTCCAGGAAGGAATCGTTCCCGGCGGCGGAGTAACTCTCATTCATGCTGCCAAAGCGCTCAAGGATGTCAAAGGACTGATCCACGAAGAGAAAGTCGCCTTTGAGATCATGGCCAAAGCTTTGGAAAGACCCACTTATCAAATCGTTGCCAATGCCGGTGCCGAAGGTGCCGTCATCGTCGAAAAACTCAAGACCTACAAAGACATCCACATGGGTTATGATGCTGCCGTTGGAATTTTCACCGACCTGTTCAAAGCCGGCATTATCGATCCTGCCAAGGTTGTCCGCAGTGCAATACAAAACGCCTCATCCATTGCCGGCCTCTTCCTTACTACCGAGTGCATCGTCACCGATATCAAGGAAGCCGAAGCTCCGGCTCCCATGCCCAATCCGGGTATGGGCGGAATGTATTGATCCTCACTAAATTGAATCAGATAGCCCGGTGCTCTGCATCGGGCTTGTTTATTTTGTGATTCAGGTAACTGGGCTGTTACCGGCCAACCCGGATGATTTCTTTCGGTTCCCGTTCTGGTGTGACATAATAATGATACACATGCTCCTATCGCAGTATCAGAGGTATAGAACAAACTGATATCATCAGACAGTGCTCGCCATTCCAGCGCAAGCGCCAGTCCATTTCTCTTATAATACATCGTCCAACAATCAATTAACTTGTGATCAGGATTCCAACCGGCGCTGGCATGACGGAGCGGAGCTCCATTATCGATTGCTTCTTCCAGAGTCTGGATTCCAATACTCATTTATTCAATAATCTCAACCTGCAGCTCAGGTTTTCACCTGCGTCCTCCTTGCTTGATTACCTTAGTATAACCTTAGTATAACCTTACGATCGTAAGGTTATACTAAGGTTATACTAAGGTAATCAAGCAAGGAGGACGGGAGTAAAAAAATCCCTTTGACAAGAATGTGGTCTTTTTAAACAGTGTTGTTATCATGTAGAAGAGGTAAAAAAGGACAATATGAAGTTGTTTGAGACCCATGCCCATTTGGATCTGCCGGATTACAACAATGACCGGGATGTTCTTATCAATAAATGCTTTGCCGGCGGGATCGAGTATATCATCAATATCGGTTTCAACAAGGAGACCTCCTTGAGTTCTCTGGAACTGGCAAGGAAGTATCTGCACCTGTTTGCGACGGTAGGTTATCATCCGCATGAGGCGACGGAATTTGATGCGGAGGTAATCAAACGCCTGGCACGTGACAGCAATGTATTGGCAATTGGTGAAACCGGACTGGATTTTTTCCGTAATTTAGCGCCTTTTCCGGTACAACGTGAGGTGTTTTTCAATCAGATCCGTTTGGCACTGGAGTATGATCTGCCATTGGTAGTGCACGACCGCAATGCGCATCAGGAATGTTACCGGATGATGAAGAAAGAGAACGTGAAACATGCAGTGCTGCATTGTTTCTCCGGGGATTTGGTATTTGCACGGCAGGTTTTGGACGAGGGCTGGATGATCTCCTTCACGGCATCGATCACCTATCCCAATTCTATTCTCGATGATGTGATCAGGATCACACCGCTCGAACAAATGATGGTGGAGACCGATTGTCCTTATCTGTCGCCGCAGTCACATCGTGGCAAGCGAAACAGTCCGTTGTTATTACATCACGTAGTGGAAAAAATCGCTCAGGTAAAAGAAATGACACCCAATGACGTGGCGGAAAAGACCTTTGATAACGCTTACCGGTTTTTCCGAATTCCGCCGGATCCGGTAAAGAGAAAATCTACTAAATCAGGACGCAAAAAATGATGAAAACAATATTGATTACATTGGCGGCAGTTTTGTCAGCCGGAACATTGTCAGCGGGAAATTCGGTTTTTTCCTCCATGGGGTTTCCCTACCAGTATTATGGTGCTGATGCCTATGGATTGACGATGGGGGAGACCGGACTGGCGGATGTGTTCCGCAAAAATACCGGATATGCCAATCCGGCGATGCATAACCTGTCCAACAAGATGCTGATCTCCACCGGGTTGATGTTCGGTTATTCTTATTATGAGATGGCGAATGGTGAAGGCGCGGGATATACGGATAATTCGCTGGACCTGCCTTTTTTCAGCATCAGCGCTCCTTTCCGGAAACACCGGCTGGGGTTGCAATTCAATTCCTATGCCTCCGGCAACCTGCGCAACGAACTCCGGATCGATTCGCTGGGGATCGTAGAGAAGCATGAATTTGATAAGTATATCTACCGGGCGGATGTGGTCTATTCCTACAATTTGGGCAGATTAAAACTGGGGATCAGCGGTAATTACCTGTTTGGTCATGATGATCACTATTTCACTCAGGAAGGTCAGTTTGGGGTCTTCAATACCAAAGAGATTCTGCGGCGTAATTTTAAGAATCCCACCGTTACCGCCGGGATCCTGACGCATTGGGAACGCTGGTCGATGGGGGCATATTATACTGCAGGAACGGTCCTGAAAGGCGATCTGGTGCGGTCTTCGATCCACGAGACGGAGTCAGCGGAAGATTATGAGTATGAATTGCCGCCCCATATCGCCGCCGGTGTGACAGTGATCCCGGTGCCTACCGTCAAGATCAGTGCTGATATACACTACGATCCATGGTCAACAGTGGATGAGAACCGTTATGAGAATAGTTACAGGATCGCCATCGGGGTAGCATATGAACCAGTCTGGGAGATCGGCTCATCTGCCCTCAGTGCGGTTCCATGGCGGATGGGAGCGTCATATCGCAGGCTTCCATTTCATGACAAAGATTCCAACACTATCGCGGAATATTCTGTGTCCTGCGGGATGTCTCTGCCGTTGAGCAGAGATGCCAATCAGATCGATCTGGGTTTCATTGCCCTGCGCCGGGGAGCGCTATCGTCAAATACACTACAGGAAACATCGCTCATGTTTGTGGTCGGGATCACGGGTTTTGATATTCTGACCCGGGAACCGACCCGCACAGCTCCACGTTATATCCCGAAAGCAGAGGAGCTTGCGAACTGATATGGACAGTGACAGTATATTACTCCAACAGATCTGCCTCCGACGAGGTTTTGACTATGAGGCAATGACCGCCGACCTATTGGATTATCCTGATGAAGCCCTTCTGGAAAACGTCGAAAGAGCAAGCGAACGAATCCGGCAGGCGATGTTCAGGAATCAACCCCTGGTCATTTTTGGGCATGATGATCCGGATGGTATCACCAGCACGTACGTCCTTTACCGTTTTTTGAACGCTTTGGGTTATCAGCGGCATCATTACTATATCCCAAACCGTAATCGTGAGATGCACGGCATCCAGAAGAGCATTATCGACTTCATCCGGGAGGGGGGATATCCGCTCATGATTACCGTGGATAACGGGATCAGTTCGGTGACAGGAGTGGAGGAACTGAAAGCACTGGGCTGTGATGTCATTATTTTGGACCATCATCTGATCCAGCCGGAACAGCTTCCCCTTGCCTATGCCATTGTCAATCCGCAACTTCCTGACTGTCGTTACCCGTTTAAGAGTCTGGCGGGAGTGGGGGTGATCCTGATGTTTGTGCGCTATCTGAGCAAAGCCTGGCAACATCCCCTGCCGGAATCGTATTATTTCTGGGTGGCGGTGGGTTCGCTGGCAGATAAGGTACCGATGGTCGGGGTTAATTGGAAGATAGTGCGCTATGTCATCGATAATTGGGAACTTATGCATGATCCGTCCATTGACTTTCTCTTGCGGAATCATAGCCGGATCAATAACCAGACGGATATCTTCAATTTCATCCAGAATACCGCCCGTTTACTGGCAAATGGCAGAGCAGACGGGGGCAAGCATTTGGCGATGGATTTCCTGTTCCAGATGGGAGATGATAAGGCACGGCTCTTTGAATTGCTCGAGGCAGAGAGAACGCAATGGGAATCGGAGCTCTATTCCGTATTTCGGCTGATGGATTCGCTTACGCAGGATTTTGAAGGGGATGCGTTCGTCTATTATGATGATGAAAATGCGATCCCCTATAGTTTGCTGGGTACGGCGGCATCTTATGTGGTCACTAACATCCGGGTGCCTACTTTGATGCTTAAAATTCACAACGGCAATATGACCTGCGAAGGGAGATGTATTGACGGATTCAATGTGGTGGAGGCGTTTCGCTGGTGCAAGGAGTACCTGATCCAATACGGCGGTCATGCCAAAGCAGCGGGTTTTACCATGAATCAGGATAACTACAACCAGTTCATTGAAGCGTTCCATGAGTATGTGGCACAGAATGATCCCACGCTTGGGCAGGAGCCGCATTGCGCGTGTGATGCCAGGGTTGGCATATCCGAGCTGACACCCCGGATGTGGAATCGGCTGGAGGAGCTCTTACCCTTCGGTCAGAAGTTTGCTGAACCGGTTATTCGGATCACCGGAGTCACCGCTAATGACCTTCAGCCGCAGTGGACTCTGGATACAACCGGGGGTTCGATCCCGGGCAATGGTCTGTTTGATGTTTGCGCCATCTGGAAATCACCGTCGATGATGAAGTTGACTGCGGTGGAAAAACACCGGGAACAGACAGAGTAACGATGATCTATTCGGTCTGGAGCGACCCGGTGGCAAGACACAACCGGATTGGCGGGATCATTCAAAGAGCGCTGGAAGTAGGCGTTTCCCGAATGCAAGCGTTTGAGGGAGGTAAGAGCTGATGATCATGCTATCGGAAACAATTCGCAAGGGTATCCATATCAGCTCTCTGGTGATACCCTTTTCTTATCGTTATCTGATCGGGTTTGAGGACAGGAAACTGATGTTTCTGCTCCTGTTGGCTGGCTTTATACTTGCTTTGATCATAGAATTCTCGCGTTTTACAAGGAGATCGTTCCGCCGGGTGTTTTTCTTCCTTTTTCATCTGATCCTGAGGCGGCATGAACATCGGGATTTTACGGGAGCAACGTATCTGATGTTTTCGTCAATGATATGTGTTGCGTTTTTCCGTCCGGATATCGCCTTTGCTGCCTGTGCTTTCCTCTCGATAGGAGATACGATGGCAGCTGTGATCGGGATGAATTTTGGGAAGCGTAAGTTTTACAACCACAAGTCGTTGGAAGGCAGCTTGGCGTGCTTTGTCAGCGCTTTTGCCTTTGGCTTGTTTTTTCTTGATAATCCCTGGTTGGCGCTGGGTGGTTCCCTCAGTGCTACCATCGCCGAATTGGTCAATATATCCGTCGATGACAATGTCAAGATCCCGATAATCTCGGGGATAGTCATGACGATCATGACGATTATTCTGAGAGGTTTTGTATGATGATATCATTTGTCATTCCCGTTCTCAATGAACATGAGTCGATATCGGTTCTCCATTCTGAGATCGTTGCCAATATAGGGACTTATGAATATGAGATCATCTTCATAGACGACGGCTCCCGGGACGGCAGTTATGAAGTGATGAAAGAACTATCGACCCAAGATGCGAACGTCAAAGCCGTCAAATTCCGCCGTAACTTTGGGAAGGCAGCAGCGCTTCAGGTGGGATTTGGGTTGAGCCGGGGTGATTACATCTTTACCATGGATGCCGATCTGCAAGATGATCCGGCAGAAATTCCGAGGTTTATCAGCAAGATCGAAGAGGGTTATGATCTGGTCTCCGGATGGAAAAAGAAACGGCGTGATCCTCTGTATAAGAAACTGCCATCCAAGTGTTTCAATGCTGTGACTGCTAAGGTGTTCCGGTTGAAACTACGTGATTACAATTGCGGGTATAAGCTGTATCGGCAGCAACTGGTCAAGGAATTGAATCTATATGGTGAGATGCACCGTTATATACCTGCACTGGCACACAATCTCGGTTATCGGATCGCGGAGATACCGGTCAATCATCGAGCCCGTCAGTTTGGACGGTCGAAATATGGCATTGAACGCTATTTACGGGGGTTCTTTGATTTGCTGACGGTCCGGATGGTCACCCATTATGCCAAGAGCCCACTCTATCTCTTTGGCCGGTTGGGCTTGCTGTCCATGCTTGCCGGATTGGTGCTAACGATCTATCTGGCGGTGCTGAAGATATTCTTTGGTGTGCCTCTTTACAACCGCCCTCTCCTATTTCTGGGTATCCTGCTCATCCTGGGTGGCTTGCAATTCATCTCGCTGGGTCTGATCTCAGAATTGATCATTAACCGCAGTCCTGAGGTCAATAAACGCGGGATCTCAATCGAATCCACGATTAACATCATGGATAGTAATAGTACTTGAAAATGCCACTTCTGAACAATCTGGAGCGGTTTTATATCGGCAGAAATCTGCGTGATCCCCGTAAGTACTTCATGGGTTTTAGCTCCCTTTTTATGATTGCCGGAGTGATCATTTCAGTCGCAGTTCTGAGTGCTGGATTGAATCTATTTGAAGGTTATCAGAGGACACTCCAAAAGGTGCTTCTACAATCACTATCACATATCAGAGTGACACCGGGCAATCAAGAATACCTTTCTGAATCTGAGACCCATAGTTTGTTAACATTGTTCAGGAAGTTTCCTGAGGTTGATTCGGCTGTTCCAGTAATCAATCTCAATGTTATAGCGCATCATGGAAATGAATCGCGAATTTGTCACTTGAAAACGTATGGCGATGACCAGAATACATCTGATGTCTGGTATCAGGAATTTATCAAGGAGGGGGATGTTCTGCCGACGGAGCGGGGGATTATCATTGGGTATTATCTGGCCAAGGAAATGAAACTATCGCTGGGAGATACCCTGCTGTTGGCTTATCCTCAGTTGAACCGGATTAGTGCTATGGGCATGTATCCAGGGTTGAAAGAATTCAGCGTAACTGGCATTTACCGATCCGGATTCTATGAGTTTGATAGATCTCTGGCTATGGTCAGCTGGAAAATGGCTCAAGAATTGATGCTTTCGTCTGAACAGATATCAGGCATTGAGGTTAGGTTACACCCAGAATACCTCGACCAGACTGATCGGCTTGCAACCGAATGGGAAATGAACTTGGGATTGTGGTATTTGTTTATACCCTGGACCTATGATTATTCCGGTCTTTTCCGCCTGATTGAAGTAGAGAAATGGCTGGTAGCAGTTATCTTCAGTTTTTTAGTGTTGATTGCCGGGATCAATATAATTAGCGCCGCTCAAACCGTTATGCTGGATAAACGCAATGAAATCGCCATATTGAAGACTATCGGTGCCAATCGGTTATCTTTACGACGACTTTTTTTTATGAGGATCGGAGTTGCTTGTACGTTATCAATTGTGATCGGACAAGTGATTGGGGTTGCTGTATCATACATTATAGTGAAGCAGAATCTGTATCGCCTAAAGGGAGAAGTCTATTTCATTGATCAAATCACAATGCATGTCTCACTGGTCAATCAGATCATAGTTTTCTCCGTTGCGGTCATTGTTATGCTTCTTTGTATCCTGATCCCACTGAAGAGGATGGACAAAATGCAGATTTTGGAGATATTCAGGACAGCGTAAGGAGTTAGCATGAACCGGCTATCAGTAACAAACCTCTGTAAAACATACGTTGATAGTGATCAACGCATAGAAGTACTGAGAAATGTGGATCTCGAAGTAATGCCTTCGGAACTAGTATGCATAACCGGTCAATCGGGTTGTGGTAAAAGCACTCTGCTCCATATTTTGGGTTTATTGGACAGTCCAGATGCCGGGAAGGTATTTCTCAATGGTATGGAAGTTACTTCTTTGATGCCGGAAGCACCCAGCATCCGAAATCTCAAGATCGGTTTTGTGTTTCAGTTTCATTATCTGGTGGATGATCTGACTGCTCGGGAGAATGTTGCGTTACCGATGCTTATCGCGGGCAGTAGCACTGGACGTGCGATGCAGAAAGCGGCTGAGCTCCTTACATGGTTTGATATGCGACACAGGGCGAATCACTATCCAAACCAATTGAGCGGGGGAGAACAGCAAAGGATAGCCCTGGCGAGGGCTTTGATCAATCAACCGGAAGTAATTCTAGCCGATGAACCCACTGGAAACCTTGATCCTGAACATAGTTTGGAGGTATACGATATTATCGGGCGTTTGAACCGTGACTTTGGTCAGACTTTTGTTGTGGTGACTCATGATCCCCAATTAGCCGGCTTTGCTGATTCTGTTTATGCTTTGCAAAACGGTGTTTTAATGCTTGAATAGCGAGACATTGTGAACATGCTTGGTGCTTACAACGGTCAATCCACTCTGATGTTATAGAAAGATCATTTAATTGAAAGACAGATGAAACGGCACTCTTGGTTTTTACATTTGATCCTGGCTCTTTTGTTAGTGAATATCATTTTCTTTACTTTGTGGTATACAATGGACGTACAAGGTTATGTCAAGGGGATAGTAGAGAAGGAGATCAGCGAGGCGCTTGGCGGTCTATGCGATATCCAGGAATTCAGTTTCAATGATAGCAGGTTGATCGCCCATAATATCACATTTAGCGACAGTTCAGGCTCGATTCGAGCCCAGATTGGTCACGTCCGGATCAAGTATAACTTGTTGAAGCTATTCACATCTTGGTTCAACATAGGCAAATCGGTGTCTTTCATCGAGATCGAGCATGCTGACGTTAGTTATACATACCGTCATGATGTTTACTCTCCTCCTGGACAGAAACAGGTTATACCAGATCTCAGTCGTTATTTTCGGGGGTTAAAACTATCCGATAGCAGATTGTATATCCATGTCCATTATCCCGCCTTCGATTCCACGTCTGACAGCATCAGGTTTCACGACGTCTTCTCGGATGTTTCCATCAGCATTGACAATCAGGTATTGAGCACGATCCAACTCTCAGCAGTATCATCAAATAGAGGTGCAATCAAAGCAACAGCTCTGATTGAAAATGGGCGTATCAAAACTGCTGATGGCGAGATCGAAAACTACCGACCACTACTGATTCATTATCCATATGGTGAGCCGATTCAATCTGATATCTCGCTGTTTTTCCACGCCTCACGCCCGCTTAAGGATAAACCACTCGATCTTGATTATAAAGCTATCCTTTGGAATACCCGCACCACATATTTAGGCAATAAGATTACGATACCCTATATCAGCATGCAAGGCAATTCTAATTCCCTTTCTCTCGAGGTTATGGGGGCTATGTATAATGGAAGCACTCTGGATGCCATACTTGAATTTGACGATATCCAGACCACGCCCTCGGTTTTGGGAACCGTCAACCTTGCGTCGATCTCTTTGACCGATCTGGAAAGCAGCATTTCCGGTATGGTAAAGGGCTCCATCCAGATCGAGGGGACTTTGGATGATCCCACGGTCAAGGTTGAATTGGATGGTAATAACATAAGCACGGAGTATGCCGATTTCACTCAGGTGCAGTTGTCCGGAGAATACGTCCAAGGGATAGCTCAAGTGAATGTCAGCCAGGCACTTTGGCAGGCACATACTCTCTCGCTTTCCTCGGAGATCGACCTGAAAAACCATACTGCCAAGGGTTCGCTGAGTTGTCGTGCTCCTCAGAGCGATGATTCTCAGAGGCAGGTAAATACCGATCTGGATTTTGACCTTGTTTTGATTGATGGGTATCCCGGAGGCAGGATTGATCTTCTTTATGGCAGTTACAAGGATGCTTTCATCAACCTACTGGACTACAACGGCAGGGTAGAAGCTGTTCCCAGTATCAAGAACGGTGTTCTCGATCATTATCTGGTGGACGCTGATTTGACTGGCGGACAGGGGATCAAGCTGATGATAACGGGTGATCTCATCAACCGTTTGTTCGTAACTAAGGTCTCTTTCGATAGAACTTTACTCCATCTGCTTGTCAATCAGCCGATCGCCACTCATTACAAACCAGAGTTATCCGGATCACTTACTGCCCTGATGAATGGGCAGAGTGTTACCGGTCGACTGGAAACGACACTCAGAAGCAGTGAGTTACCGGAGTTTGATACCACTTTTGAGAGTCTGTTCCAAGCTGATATTGGTGATCTGACCGCTTCTATTTATCTATCAAGTATAGATAGCAGAATAAACGGAATTCCCTTTTCCTTTGGAATGGGGGCTGAATTTAAATTCCCGGAGGTCAAGATATTCAATCTGACCCTGAATGACAAGATCAGGATTTCCGGCAATCTCAATCTTGCTAATTTTTTATCAAGTGATGCCCAGATAGATATAGTCAATCTCAACCAGTCCGATCTGGTCCAGTATGTCCCTGACTTAACGGCAAAACTACCTGGGTTTTCGGGCTTTTCTATCAATCTTGCGTACAATCAGTTGGGCCGGCAAGATATCGATATGGAGGCAAATCTACGCGAACTTAGTATCGGTGGTTTATTGCCGCTTTCAGCCGGAGTAACTGTTACCGGTGATATTGGAAATCTTTCAATTTTGGGGGACATAGCAGCAGGATACCTACCATTGACCAGGATCAGCGGAACAGGTAGCGTGTATCCTCAGATGTCTATTGAATTGCTGAATTTAACAGAAGAAATCAGCTTGTCACAGCTTTTAGCCGATCCCGGTATCTCTGGGTTGATTAATGGCAAGGTCTCGTTCAAAATTCAGGATATTGCCTACTCGCAACCTAAAATGATCATCTCCGGTGACTTGAGTGCCAGGCAGTTATTGGTGGAAGGATTTGTTATTGATGAAGTTAGGACTTCCTTTACCCAATATGATGAATATCTCCAAGTAGATACACTGAGGGCATCAAATCCGGGCATGTTTGATTTGTGTGCCAGTGGTTCTTTGGACTACAATCTGCTCACAAACACTTTTTATGAAGGAAACAGGAGCATGGACATCAGTGCTCATAGCGAGATCTTCACGTGGCTTAAGTCCAGTTTCTCATTTATCGAGGAGGCCAGTGGCTCGTCTTTGATCAATTGCCGCCTGTCCACTTCCGAAGATCAATTCAATATCAGCAGCGGTGATATCGATATTCGATCTCCTTTGATCAGAATCGCCGGCCAGGGTGAACCGATAACCGATTTCGTGATTAATGCCTATTTTGACAACAATAGAGTTATTGTTGATCACGCCAGATTCCGGATGGGGTTAGGTGAATTAAATATCCATAATGTATTTGATTCAGATACCGGCGATCACTTCTCGGTCGGTTTTCTTGACTTGGGCAGATTTCTGGTTAGTACGGATTACAACGGAATCATCGTCAATGTACCGGAGTTTTCCCTGAGGGGTAGTATTACCAGGGCTGTTATTCGTGGTAGAAAGGACAATTGGGCTTCGGTACGCGGACCCTTCGATGATATGAAGATCAGTGCCGAGATCCTCATCGCTAATAGTAATGTCGTTTACCCCAGTGGTACCGATAATTTGTTGAATCTGGCTCGAACGGTTCGCGAGGCTACTGTCCACCGTCCCGAGAGTGATGAAGTGCCTCTGCCGTTTGTGCTGGATCTGATGCTGGTCGTTCAGAACAATGTCCGTTATGTCACTTATCCAGCCAATCTGGAGATCTTCCCCGGCAGTTTCATTCATGTGGTTTATGACGGTAATGCCTGGGATGCCGTGGAAGCTGATTTCTCGTCGGAGCGTGGATCCTTTGATTTCTTCGGCACGGTTTTTCATGTCGATGAAGTTACCGTCAGCATTATTCAAGCCCAGGATCTGATGCAGATCAATGGTCAGTTCTTCCGCCGAACGCCTGATGGAACAACGGTTTCTCTAAGCGTATCCACCGACAAGGATACCGAGAGACCGCTGTTATCCCGGCTTGAATTCAACCTCAAAAGCGATAATCCGCAGGATATCACGATCACCCACATTCTATCCCGGTTGCGTTACAACCGCAGTATCGAAGAAATCGATCCTTCCCAAAGGCAATCCCTGCTCCAGGACGAAGCGCTCAACTTGTTGTACGGAAACATAAACACCTCTTTGCTCAATCCCTTCCTGTATCCATTGGAGAACCGTATCCGGCGTTGGTTGCGCCTGGACAGTTTTACCATCAGTGCCGGTTTTATCCAGAATTTACTGAACCAATATACCACCACCACCGATATGTTTTCGGATTCTCCCAATCTTGAGCAGTATGACAATGATATCCTGCGTTTCAGCTCGGCGGTTTTACTCAATAATCTGTCCATTTCAGCCGGGAAAAACCTGTGGCGTAGGATCTATGCTGATTATATGATCACACTTCAGGAAGAAACGGATATCGCCAAGCAAAAACAGATACTGGTGACGCATAACGCTTCATTGAGGTTTTTCTTGCCTTTGCAATTACGCTTGGCTTACACTCTCCAGTATAAACCCTACAATGATGTCTTATCGCACGAAGTAATGCTCCAGCGTACCTTCCGGTTTTAATGTCTGTCATGGGCAGGCGGGCAAGAATGGGATGCTGAACTTGGGTTAGGATATTGATGCTCTGACAAAGAACAGGATAAATCCTTTGACAAAAAAGAGCCTGCCAGATTTAGTGTCTGGCAATAGATAATCCCCAGGAGGAGATAATGCCGGATAAGCCACAAGAAAATGACAAAAAAGCCAAGATAGGACTGGTTGAGATCATGTTGATCATGATGCTGGTAGGTCTGGTGTTCGTGTTTATTCCACCCTACTTTCAGATGAGAGCGGATGAAGCGCAGGAGGTCATTGACCGCGAGAGGTTTGATCTTGCTATGCAAACGGTCAGACAGATCATCGAGAAAGCCGAGGAATACAAGAAAACCGACGAGTTTGGCGATTATCCCATTCTCATTGAAGTCCTGAACGTCACAGCCCCTGACACCACCTTTTTCACTTACATGCTCGAGGCTGAAGACCTGTCCATCCGGGCGATCTCCAAAACGAGCTTCGGCAAAGAGGGGATCAAGGTCATCTATAGTATGCCCAATAAAACCTATGAGATCGATGATCCAGCACCCAAGATCAAGCCCGTAATCAAGGATAGCTGGTTGCCATAACGGTTTTTTCACCCTCTCTTGCCGGAGCATCCGGCGGAGTGATAACCTATCAGTCCATAAAA
>VGPI01000034.1 GCA_016875595.1 Candidatus Cloacimonadota bacterium | reverse complement strand
TGAATCTGCCGGTGATGATCTCACCGTATTGTTCTTTGGCTTCAGATTCGGTCAAACCGACCGAACCCACTTCGGGATACGTAAAGGTGCAACGTGGGATGTTGCTGTAGATAAGATTGTGGTGCAGCGCCTCCTTATCATGTAATGTTGCTTTGATCTGTTCTGCTACGAGCAACCCCTGTTTAGATGCGGTGTGAGCCAGCAGCATCTTACCGGTGACATCACCGATGGCATATACCCCATCCAAGCTGGTCTGCATCTTCTCATTGATAACGATGAATCCTTTGTTGGTCTCGGGCTTTCCGCCGATCCAATCAAGGTCACAGACCGGTTTTCTGCCCACGCTTAACAGTACTTTTTCTGTTTCAAGTTCTGATCCGTCAGATAGCATGAGACGGACTTTTCCATCGTGGATCAGGGCGGATTCGACACCAAGGGATAGATTGATCCTGATGCCGGATTTCTTCAATGCCATCATCAAGCGTTTCGATATCTCCTCATCTTCGGTGGATACAAGGCGAGGGAGGTATTCTATGATGGTCACCTGCACACCCAGGGCATTGAATATGGAGGCAAATTCACAGCCGATGACACCACCGCCGATGATCACGAGTTCTTTGGGGAGTTCATTCAACGCCAGCATCCCGGTAGAGGTCAGGATGTTAGTTTCATCGGCTTCAACACCTTGTAGTTCCTGAGGAATTGAGCCGGTGGCAATGATCACAAATTCAGCCCCGTATTGCTCTCCTCCGGCAGTGGTCAGGATAAATCCCCGGTCACCTTTCTCGACTGAGATGACAGCAGAATTGATCACCGGGATCTTGCGTTTGCGGATGAGTAATTCGATCCCGCTGACGATTTGTTCCACTACTTTGTTCTTTCTGGTCTGGATGTCCTTGAAATCAAAAACGGCAGGATGCGGTTTGATGCCATATTCAACGGCGGCGTTCATTTCATGGATCAATTCAGCGGATCTGACCAATGCCTTGGTCGGGATGCAACCCCAATTCAGGCAAACGCCACCCAGCCGTTCCTTTTCAAACAAGATCGTGGGTATCTCGTACTGATTCAACCGAATGGCTGCTTCATAGCCACCTGGTCCAGCTCCGATCACAGCTACTTTAGGTTGAGTCAATGGATCTGCGTTCATGTTTTGGATTTCCTCAATCTGCTATTTAGTATCCCCATCTCGTCCCGATACTTGGTGATGATCCGACGTGATATGTTCAGTCCGTCTTCCTTGAGCTTGTCCACCAGTTCCTGATCGCTAAAGGTCTGGCCATTGATTTCCTGATCTATGTACTTGATGATCTGGCTTTTCACTTTCTGGCGTGAAATGGACTCATAATTGTCATCAGTTCCAGCCGTTGAGGAGAAGAAGTCCTTGAGAGCATAAATGCCATAGGGTGTTTCGGCGAATTTGTGTTTGACCACCCGGGATATTGTGGATTCGCTTACTCCCATGTCCTGGGCGATTATGGAATAAGTCAGGGGAACCAAGACTCCGCTGCCGTTGTAGAAGAAACCATGCTGATGCTTGACGATAGACAGAGCCACCCGCTCCAGGGTCTTCATTCGCATATAGATTGATTTGATCAGGAATTTGGCGGAATTGATCCTTTCCCGGACAAAAGTCATCGCTTGTCGATCGAGGACATTGCGGTTGATCATCCGGCGATAATGCTGGCTGATAACAATGTTCGGAGTCACGTTGTCATTGATGACTACCTCAAAGTCATCTCCGATCTTCTTGATCGTGACATCGGGATAGATATAGGCAGAGCTGGATGAGAGGATCCGCAAGCCCGGTTTGGGATCCAGTTTTGACACCTGCTCCCGTGCACTCATAATGCACTCTTCGGATACACCGAAATATGATCCAATCTTGCTATAGCGACGGTGGATCAGATTATCGAACTGATCCCGGATCAAGCCAACAACTAACCGGTTTTCCCTCTGTTCTGCGGTCAGTTGTGCCATCAGGCACTCTGTTATGGTACGTGCCGTGATGCCCTGGGGGGTAAGAGATAACACGATACCATGGATCTCGTCACTACGCTTATTGTTTAGTCCGTATTGTTTACCCAGTTTATGAACGCTGAAGTTCGCGGGCAGAAAGCCATAGCTATCACAGTTATCAACCAGATCACAGGCGAATTCATATTCTGCATCGGGGAGGTCATAGAGATACAATTGTTGCAAATATTTGGTCTTGCCATCATCTTCATATTTAATCAGTGATTCCGCATAATCGTTATCGGTATCGCCATGCCATGCGTCGTAGGTCTGGTGAAAGTCGTTCCATTGATCCAGGATATCGGTAAGTTCCTTTGCTTCGGTCAGGGTCTGTTTTACTTCATTATCAGCGCTTATATCCTCCAATGGTTTGCTGGATTCCTGTTCGCTGAATTCCAGTACCGGATCATCCAGATCTTCATCATCCTTTTCTTCTCTGAGTTCCAGGAGAGGATTGGTCACCAGTTCTTGCTTGATATACATCTCCAGTTCCAGTATCGGCAATGACAGCATCTTCAATGACTGCAGCATTTTGGGTTTGAGGGCAAGCTCTTGCTTCTGCCGTAAACTGATGTATTGCTCAAACGAACTCATATCTATCACTCAAACAACTGATTACTCGAGAACCGTTCTCCCAGATACACCTCCCGGGCTTTCTCGTCATTGATCAAGTCCTTGGACGTACCGGAGACGATTATCTTTCCTTCATAGATAATATAGGCACGATTCACGATTTTCAAAGTTTCAACTACATTGTGGTCAGTGATCATCACCCCGATGTTCTTATCTCGCAATCTGCCAACGATATCTTGAATATCGGCGACAGCAATGGGATCGACGCCGGCAAAGGGCTCATCCATAAACAGAAAGGTGGGATTGGTAACCAGTGCACGGGTGATTTCCAGCTTTCTCCGTTCCCCACCGGACAGAGTATATGCCTTTTGTTTTGCAAGGTGGGTCAAGCCAAGTTCCTCCAGCGAGGATTGGAGTCGTTTCCGCTGTTCAGCTCTCGGTAATCCGAGGGTTTGCATGATCGCCATGATATTCTGCTCCACGGTCAGTTTAGCAAATATGGAGGGCGCTTGAGCCAGATATCCTATTCCCAGCCGGGCGCGCTTGAACATCGGTTTGTGGGTTATATCAATATCGTCAAAGCGGACTTTTCCCTGATTGGGTTTCGCCAGACCGATGATCATATAAAAAGTAGTTGTCTTTCCTGCTCCATTTGGTCCGAGGATACCCACAACTTCCCCCTGATGGATATCGAGACAGAGGTCATTCACGACTTTCCGTTTGCCGTATATCTTGATCAGGTGTTCTGCTCTGATTTTATGATTAGCCATCATCTACAAAGTAGTCGGGCAGTGGCTTTTGTCAAGACTTGTTCTTAAAAACATATTTACCTCTGATGTTCCGTTTCATTTCCATCCGGTCCAGCTTGTTATCTTCATTGAAGTTGGCTTCCAGATACTCTCCACTGGCGGTGTTGATAAAGAAATCCTGCCGCGGTTTGGGAGATTGCAGATAATAATAGGTCACCATCTCCTCAGCTACAAAATGCCGGATATTATCGCCGTTAAAGGTAATTCTAACATAACTCGCCTTAACCCAGTTATCCTGGGCACCATGCTGCTCTTCAGCGAACCAGACAGAGCATGAATCCACCAGTTCGGCGCGTTGCAGTTTGCGCTCGCTCAGATAGAGATAAAACTCAGTGGCTTCGGCGGTTGAATAGTCGGAAAAGAACTTGGGATTACCGGTAAACACCGCTTTTTCCGCTTTCAGAAAATAGATCAGAAAGTCGCTCTGGGCACGATAGTCATTGGAGTTGGTTTGTACATCGAAGGTAGCGATCAGCTTGCGGTCAGATTCAAAATACTCCATCCTGCCAGCTCTGATATATAGTGTATCCGGAGTGCCTCCATACACGACCGGATCCTCCACCATATAGGCATAGCCCGCTTTTCTATCCCAGAAAGCATAACCACAGGAGGCATAGGCATTTTCCAGTTTATCATACGCCTTCACTTTCTGCCAGGTGGTCAGGCGGTCTTGTTTCTTGTCATAAAGGGCATTATCGCAGGAGAACCACCGATATGTCCCGTCGGGTTTACTTTCAGTGATCAAAACACTCCCGCCCAGGCGCAGTTGTTCGGTGACCCGGTAGTATGCCACACTATCGGCGACCAGGGTCAGTGTATCAGTAGAGATGCGAACATTATCGTACAATCGTGCGATCTTCTGTTTTTCCCAGATAATGGCACGCTGGCTTCTAAATTCGACCTTCCCATAGAAGAAATGCACGTTGCCGTTCAGTTGCAGAATCTGTTCATTTTGCACCGTGTTCAGATTTAAACGGTCGGAGTGAATGAGACGGAAGGATTCGCCGGCAGTGTCTGCCAGGAGCAGGTTTGCCAGTAACAGCAGGAAAAAAGACAAGATGCTACCAGTTAAATTCCTTCTCATTTATCCTTCCATCGGCAGAAACGGTGTTCATTTCGGCAAAGGATACTTTGATATCGGTGCGGAAATTGTTTCCGCGCAGGACATCATCTCCCCTGATCAAAGTAACATTCTGCGGAGCAAAGATCTCATCCACATTCCTGTCCCAAACGAGCAGTGGAGCTGCCACCCTTCCATTGGCAGAATTCAAGATCACATTTCCATTGGCGATCACAACGTTTCGGGCTTCATCCACCGTGATCGTATCCCCTTTAACGGTGGAATTGAGACGTCCCAAGTCATCGAAATCCTGGAGGATCACGCCATACGCCTTGATCAACCTCCGGTCATAAAAACGCTCGATCTTTTTGGCGTCCAGGGTGTAATCGATACGGTCTCCATTGTATTCTGTGATCGTAATGTCATAGCTGGTTTCATCCGGAATACCCTGATTCATCGCCGGGGTGTCTTGATTGAGGCGTTCGCTGTTGCAGGAGATCAGCACCAGGACCATAGCGCCAAAGATCAAGCTATTTGGAAATCGTCGCAAGATAAGCCTCGATCGTTCTATCAAAGATCCTTTTTTTCTGAAGGATCAATTCAATATAATCACGCACTGCACCTTTCCCGCCTTTCCTTTCGGACACCCAGTCAGCAATTTCCCGGATCCT
Organism: Candidatus Cloacimonadota bacterium; assembly: GCA_016875595.1. GTDB lineage: Bacteria > Cloacimonadota > Cloacimonadia > Cloacimonadales > Cloacimonadaceae > VGPI01. Next base: position 8,027 of record VGPI01000034.1, on the reverse strand, counting down.
TTGAGGGGCATCTGCCGGACAGGCGGATATGGCAGCCTTTGCCATCGATGGTATATCATTCCAGTCATCGCCCATATATGCCACATCCCTCCACTTCATTTCCAATTGACTGAGTAACTGATCAATGACCACCAATTTATTGGGAACGCCCTGGAACAGGTGCTGAATGTGCAATTCCTCACAGCGGCGGGCAAGGGCGATGGACTTCCTGCCCGTAATCACCACCGGTATAAGTCCCGCTTGGATCAGGAGATAGATTCCCATCCCGTCCTGCGCGCAGAACCTTTTTACATCGTTATACTCTCCGCTCAAAATGATGCTGCCATCGGTCAGGACACCATCACAATCGAACACCACCACTTTGATGGCGTCCCAATCCACATGTGCTTTGCCGATCTTACGAGTCAATTTATTCATATTCTTGTTTCACCGCTGCTTTGATCTTCATACAGGTCTCTATAATCTGGTTGATCTGGGTCAAAGGCACCATACTGGCAGAATCGCTCAATGCATCCATGGGTTGGGGATGGGTCTCGATAAACAATCCGTCCACCATATTGGTCGCCATGGCAGCGCTTGCCATCATCAGTGCATATTCCGGAGCCCCGCCCGATACCCTATGTAACGATGGCTTCTGCAGGCTGTGCGTAACGTCATAAACTACTGGATAGTGCGAGGATTTGAGAATGCCGAAACCCCGAAAATCAACCACCAGATCATGGTAACCAAAAGTGGTGCCGCGTTCAGTGAGGATAAGCCGGTGGTTATTTACCGCAGTCGCTTTTTCGATCGCCGGCAGCATGTCCTCCGCGGCCATAAATTGACCCTTCTTGATATTGACGATCTTTCCCGTTTCGGCAGCAGCATGAATGAGCTCCGTCTGCCGGCACAGGAACGCCGGGATCTGGATCACATCCACCACCTCGGCAACGGCAGCCACCTCCACGGATTCATGCACATCGGTCAGCAGCGGCAGGCCGAACCGGTCTTTTATCCTGCTCAGTGCGCTGAGACCCTCGTCCAGACCCGGACCGCGGTAGGATGTTTCGGCGGTGCGGTTCGCCTTTTTGTATGATGCTTTGAATACCACGTTCAGGTGATATTGTTGTCCCAGAAGTGACAGGTGTTCAGCGATGCGATTCATGGTGTCATTGTCCTCTACCACACAGGGTCCGGCAATGAGGAAGAAGGGTATAGTATGCAGGAGTTGTTGATACAAGTCCATCATTACCTCTCAATCAGGGCGTTACACCAGCTCGGTGACGGTTCGTAAGTTCTGTTTACTTCAGTTCCTTGATCTCTTCCCAAGTAAACTCAATATCAGTCCGGCCAAAATGGCCATAAGCAGCGGTATCCAGGTACACTGGTTTTCTGAGGTCAAGATATTCGATTATTCCCAAAACTGTCAAGTTAAAATTACGTCTGATCAATTCCTCGATCGAGCGCTCGGACATCTTGCCGGAGCCAAAGGTATCCACCATCAATGATACCGGTTCGGCTTCACCGATGACGAAGCTGAACTGTAGCAAGCACTCATCCGCCAAACCGGAGGCAACGACGCTTTTGGCGATATGCCTTGCCACATAGGCTGCGCTACGGTCAACCTTGGTGGCGTCCTTTCCGGAGAACGCGCCACCACCATGCTGTGCCCAGCCGCCATAGGTGTCCACAATTATCTTACGTCCGGTGAGTCCGGTATCCGATGCCGGTCCGCCATCTTCCCACATTCCCAGAGGATTGATCTTGATACTGCATTGATTGGTCGTAAAGTGGTGTCTGCTTTCCGATTCGATCTCCTCAATGGCTGGCTGGATCACCAGGTCATTGATCTGTCGCTTCAGTTCAATAAAATCCGAGTTACCAAGTGGTTGATGATGAGTGGAAAGCACTACGGTCTGAAGATCCACCGGCTGGCGATCGACAAAACGAAAGCTCACCTGTGACTTGGCATCGGGTAATAATGCTGAGATCACACCCGCTTTACGGACTTGTGCCAGATTCAGCAATATCTTGTGAGACAAGATGATGGGGATTGGCATCAGATGCTTGGTCTGATTACAGGCATAACCAAACATCAGCCCCTGATCACCGGCGCCCGTATTCGCTTCCAGTGCTTTCTCCTGCTGGTGCAGATAATTGTTAATCTTGCAGTTGTAATCGAATCCCTGGTTCGGATGCACATAGCCAATGCGCATGATCACATCCCGGGCAATTGTCTCCACATCCACCTGAACGCGGGAACTGATTTCTCCCGCTAAAACCAGAGTATCCTGCGTTGCCAGGGTCTCACATGCCACCCGGGAATACTTGTCTGCTCTGAGAAAAGCATCCAGTATAGCATCCGACACCTGATCGCAAACCTTGTCCGGATGACCTTCCGAAACCGATTCGGAAGTAAAGACAAAGCTGCCCTCCAGTTGACTTTCCTTTTCGTGCAATGCTGTCATAATCAATCTCCTAATGTTAAAAAAATACAGCCGACGCTGAAAGCCGGCTGAGGGAAATATCCGCGCTTTAGCACATTTGTTTGCGGAGCAAAGAGCAAATCACCGCTTTCTCTATATTACTGAGCAGGTTTGAAAATCCAGCTCAGATCAGGACTGGTACATCTGCAGGGATTCGAACCCTGGACCCACTGATTAAGAGTCAGTTGCTCTACCAACTGAGCTACAGATGCATATTTGACCCCATCTTTTTCTCCCGCTCCTTGATGTCAAGTATAAACGCTTCTTTTCATTCAGCCCAGACAGGGGATCAGGCTCGGAGGGTTGCGAAAACACACGGCTTCATCGCTGTTGAGCTCAATGCCGTTACCATGACCAGGCAGGTGAGATGGGAGATCAGAATGCCGGGCAGGGGTTAGAAACCGCTGATATCTCCATAATATGTCACATAGGTTAGAATTGCTTCATAAAGCTCATCAGGGGTATATTCTGAGCATTTCTTTTGATCGAATTTGTCTACGATCTCCAATTGGGGTATGGAGACCAGGTAGATTATCTCGTCATCATGCCAGAATCCGCCAAAATGTTGAATGGAGTTGACCTGGGATCTACGGGAAGAATCGGAGGAATCGTCCCAATCTGCCCATGTGTAAAAGAAGAGCCAGGAGGTCCAGTCAACAAAATTCACCGCTTCCCCTTCTGTCGCCCAGATTCGTTTTGCCACCCAGCCTGTCTTATTGTGTAATCTGTCTATGCCTCCGTTCTCGGACCCTTTAGACAGTGCATCGTCATAGAGATCGGCACTTAGCGCTGAACCGCTGAATATAAGTGCCTATAACAAAATGACTTTTCATAACTCCTTCCCTAATATCTTTCAGTTTTTCTAATGGCATGCTGTATTTCGTATGCTGATCAATTCAGCCAGAATACTGACGGCAATTTCATAGGGTGTATGAGAATTTATCGGTAGCCCAATTGGGGCGTGGACCCGAGCCAAATCCTCATCAGAATAGCCCTGGGTTCCGAGTTCCGTAAGGATTTGCGGCACTTTGGACCGGCTGCCGATCATGCCTATGTACTTTGATCTGCGTCTCAGGCAATACTGCAATACTTGTTTATCGTGGATATGTCCGTGGGTCATGATAACGATGTAGGCATTGTCATTGAATTCAATGTGCTTAACCAGATCGGTATAGTTACTATGGCAGATCCGGTCAGCGGATCTGAGAGCTTGATGTTCCAGAAGTTCCTTGCGGTTATCGATCATTACCACATAGAAATCACACAGTTTTGCCAGGTGAGCCAGAGCTCTGCCACAATGTCCAGCACCGATGATATACAAGTGGTTTTTACGGAATAGCGGTTCGATGAATACCGAGACCTTGCCACCACAGATCATATTGGTATCGATCTCGGAATTGCTTGGGGCGCTTTGGGAAAGCGCCACTTTGATGGGATTTAGGTCAATATCCACTTTGCTGCCTGAATTATCCAACCGGAAATGCAGCATCTGTGCCTCGACGGGCTGATTTGACCGGACATAATTGATCACCACGTATTCCAATTCCCCTCCGCCCAGATTGCCGAATTCTTTATCCTGAGCGGGGATCAGCATTTTCATCCCGGGTTTGGCAGGGGTGGAACCAGTCACTCCGATAATGGTCACCTGCCAGAGGGCAAGACCTTGTGACATCAGTTCCTTGAGCCGTTCATAGTAGGTATGGGCATCTTTCATTATTTACTCCATTATCCCATCAGGACTTGCCATATATGATCCTGTAACATGCCACAGCCATTGCAACACCGACATTGAGTGAATTCTTCCAACCCGATACGGGGACGGAGATGACCTCATCCACCATTGACAATACCTCCGGATCGATCCCCAGCGCTTCATTTCCCAAAACCAAAGCCAGCGGAACCTCGAATGAAGTGTCAAAGACAGTTGCGGAACGTTCCGTGGTCTCCAGAGCGTACGAGCGATACCCTTGCTGCCGGAGAGCATGCAATGCCTCCGCTGTTGTCGTGCAATAAGTCCACTGGACCAGATCACAGGTATTCATTGCCGTTTTGTTCATATTGGGATGATCAGGCGTAGGCGTAATCCCACAAAGAATGATCCTCCCCAGAGCTAAGCACTCCGCAGTCCGGAAGATGGATCCGACATTAAAAACGGAGCGCAGATTATCCAGGACAAGAGTCATGCCTTGGGCGCGGGATCGGAGATCCGGATCGGTCTGCCTCTTTCCGTTACCAATTCTGATGGTCATCTGATCATCTTTCTGCAGCGATAAGTGCCGATCGATGTATGGTTTTAATGCAGTTAACAGAGCATGAACATTATCGGCTTGATTGATATCATCGCAGATAACCTCGAGTTCAGGAGCAAGCGGAGAACGGAGGAGAGAGCGATAGTGATTCAGCTTCCGTTTCAAATCGGAAATCCTGTCGGGATCACCGATGCATCCATCCATCTCGGTAATGATGCCACGGATGATCCTGATCTGGTGTTCAAAATCAAAGGCGCCAAATTTGTTCCCGGAATAGTCAAACTGTCTCATCTGCAGAAGTATTCCTTGATCAGATAAGCCGCGCCGAGCAGATCCTGAACCACGAAGTCCGGCTTGATGTCCCAGTCCGGCATCTCTTCATAGAACTCTTTTTTCCCATTGCCGGTCAGCAGCAGAATGGTTCTGAGTCCCGCATTTTTGCCAAAAGCGATATCGGTATAGCGATCACCGATCATCCACGACTGCTCTGGTCGAAAACTATACCGGCGACGGGCTTTTTGGTAAAGTCCGATACCGGGTTTACGGTCTTCGTGATCGATGTTGTATGGTTCGATGATGCCGGTCTTGAAATAGGGCGAATAAAAGACGGCATCGATATCTGCTCCTTCGCCTCTGATCAATTCCAGCATTCTGGCATGCACCCGTTCCAGTTGCTCAGGCGTAAAATAGCCTCTGGCAATCCCACTTTGATTGGTGACGATAAACAGGTAGAATCCGCATTCCCGCAGGAGTCGTAGTGCTTCACCGGTATAGTGATAGAGCGAATATCCCTCAGGATGGTCGATATAGCCATATTCATCCGGTGAGATCGTCCCATCCCGGTCCAGAAATATTGACCGCTGAGGTTTAGTAGCGTTTACTGTCACGGGTCTGGAACCTCAGCGCATCCGGTAACACCAGATTAAAGAAAGCGATCCGGTATTCCCAGAATTCATTGCGGCGGGAATATGAGATATCGAGCCGCCAGCCGTGCAGTTGGCGTGATATATTATAGGATTGCGTGATCATCTCCCCTTGTTTCAGATCGAAGGTGTTGGAGTAACCCAGCGTCCAGTTGGTCGTCAGTTTCAGATTGGCATTCATCCTCAGGTTACTGCTGCGTGAACGGAAGATATCCTTTTCCGCATAAAGGTCATGCGCCAGCGCCAGTGACCAGTTCTCTGTCTTGGTCTGAGTGGCGGAGATCATATCAGCCCTCGCCTGCAGGGTATCCGGTGGGAGATAGTTATTGAACAGCGTGTTCTTCTCCCGGGGGAAATACTCCGTATAGGGAGCGTTGCCCCCAAAGGAAACGCGCTGGGAGAAATAGAGGTTACGCAGGTGCAGATCATTACCCCGCACCCGATATGGATCCTGAGCTGCACCGGCAGTGGCGCTGTAGTCAAAGCGGACACCCTGGTATTGATAAGCCCCGGGTCGGAAGTAAGCGGAATGGGAGATCGTGCCAAATTGCCGCTTGTCTTTCAATAAATCGGCATTGACGCTGGAACGGATTCCGATGATATCATCCAGGCGGCGTTGCCGGTCGGCAGATTGCCCGGTGAGTTTTACCTGCCATTTTTGATCCAGTGACAGTGTCAGATTAACCGATTCCTTACCGCTGGCGACGCTGATACCGCCAAAGCTGAAGAAACGGGAATTGTCCCGCAAGTCAGGAGACCAGCGTAATGAAGCGGATGGAGTAAGAATATGACGTACCGAAGCGACTGGAGCAGAACGGAAATTCCGGATGCCATAGAGATTGAAGCTCATCCCGGCGGTCATGCCATAATCACTGCCTCTCACCCAATTGTTACCGTCGCGATCACGGTCAAACCACGCTTCATTGTACGAAACACTCTGTGACAGATTGAGCCATCCCCGGTATTTATAGCGATAAGACAGACCCAGCTCATTTCTGATCCCGGCATGATGTTCATTAAGATAGGTCACTCCGGTCGTATCAGCCGGATCAAGGGTATTATCCCAGAAAATATCGGTGAAACTGCGGTCTGGATCACGGATATCTCCGGTATGAGCCAGACGAACCGAGTAATTATAGGTAAAATTACTCCACCAGGCATCGGTGGCTCTGTCGCTGTCCACTTTGAACAATTCATACCCGGGACGCGTGGGCAGAGAGAACGATGCCGACGGAAGAGTAACGACGGCGCGGTCATTCACCAGATCCTGAGTGTAATTGGCACCGGCGCTGAAGTAAGAGCTCATGAGCGGTTTCCGGTAGGAGATGGAGGAAGTGAGTTGCTGTGCCAAGCTTTCATCGATGGTATCACTGCCCTGCCAGATCCGCTTGTTACTGATAAAATCGAGATTGACATCAAACGAGGCTCGCTCGGGCAGTTCGTGATGATGATTGCCTCTCAAAGACCAGTCATAGTAGGTGGTACCTCCGCTGATCCCTTTTTGGTAGGCGGCATTGAGGTTGCCGTTGAATTCGTAACGCTTGACATAAGCGGTCTGCAAGCGCGTTTTCCAGCCCGTTTTCTCCATCAGATCCATGGCCAGAATGAGGTCGGCGAATTCGTTATAAGGATAGTACCAGGCGATATTGCGCACGAATTTCCCATCCACGTTGTTGTATCCCGGCTCGGGAAGCAGGAGACCGGCTTGCCGTCCCCGCTTGATGGAAAAGGTCACAAAGGGAAAATAGAATACCGGAAACTCATTGACATAGACGATCACCGGTTTGCCCACCACCTTGTCATTACGATAGATGCGCATTCTTCCCGACCAAAACCAGAAGTGTGGCTCCAGATCGTCACAGGTGGTAAATCTACCGCCATCCACATCATAGATATCAGTATCCACCTTTCTGATCTCATCGCCAAAATAGTATCCCTTTTCGATCAGGCTGGAGCCATCGGTCATCATACCGGTCTGGCTGCGGATGTCAAACCGAACGTCCCTGCCGATCAGGATTTGATCCCCATCGATCATCACTGTCGGTCCATAACTGAACGCGCGGTCGCGTTGCAGATCGATCCGCAGGGAATCGGAATCGATCGTAGATGACTGATACTGCACTTTGGTATTGCCCTGAAGATGGATCTGTTCCGCCGCATAATCAAACCGGATGTAATCCGCCTGATAAAACAACGAATCCTGCTGAGTTGGAATGGCAAGCGAATCGGCAACGACTGACAGCGAATCCCCACCTGTGCCATTGGGCGCAGGTGTCTGGCTTTCCAGACGCCGCAGGCCTGATAAAGCGAGAAAAACCAAAGCACATATCACTATGTACCGCTGTAGGGTGTGATCCGTGTATCGCATAATCAATATCGTTACACTCTGA
>VGPI01000033.1 GCA_016875595.1 Candidatus Cloacimonadota bacterium | reverse complement strand
CGCCACTTCATCAAAGCCCAGTTCGATCAGTGCTTTTTTGGCAACCGGGTAACTGATATCCTCAGTAAATTGACCGGCATAGGATGACGATATGATCGCCACTTTATATCTATACCCCCGGATCAGGTCCAAGGGATCGGAACGAGGGATGATAGCATGAAACTGACATACTTCCATGCACCTACCACAGTCAATACAACGGGAGTTGTCGATGCTGGCTTTTCGATCGCGGACCCGGATCGCCTCGGTGGGACACACCCTTACGCAGGCAGTGCAGCCGGTGCAGTTCTCAGAAATAATCTGAATGGCATGATAGTATTTCTTGTCTTTCTCTTGCATAACTCAGGCAAAATAAGTGATAATATCGACTGTGGTCGGACAGCCGGCTTCGGATTGGATATGCAGGGCATCAGCATTTTTCTTGATATTGGGAAGCCCCTGCCCGGCTCCAAATCCCATCTCTCGAACAAGATCATCGGCAGTAGAAAAGCCAGGTGTCATTGCCTGTTCAATATCAGCGATCCCCGGTCCTTCATCTTCATAAATGATATGGATCATATCGTCAAAGATCATGCTCGTCATCTTGCCACCCCGGGAATGAGCCGCCACATTGATCTCAGCTTCATAAGCCGCCACAGCGATCCGCCGGAGCGTGTCAGGATCCACGCCAAGACGTTTGAGCGTGTTCTTGACATCAGATGATCCCTTGCCGGCATTGACAAAATCCATCTCAGCGATCTCGCCATACAGGATGACCTCTGCCTCCGGCTGCGATTCCAGATACTTATTGATCGCTTCCACACGCTCGGGATTTTTGTGCCAGTATTCAGCCATATCAGGTTTTGCAACTGCGCAGTCCGGCATTGTATAGGATCCCACTGGAACGGTAGAGGGTATAATTGGTTGTGATCAGTGGCAGGTTACGTTCCTGCGCCATTTCGATCAATTCATAGGATGGTCTTTTCCCCCGCACGAATATGATCGCTACCAGATCTATCATATCCGAAAGGCGGATCACTTGTGTATTGGTCAACCCGGTTAACAACAAAGCCGGTTCCTGGGTGCACATTAGAATATCACTGATCAGATCAGACGCAAAAGCACAAGGTACTTCTTTATCCATCGTTACTTCCGGGGTCAACACCTCACCCTCGAGCAACTTGACTATCTCACACAAATTCATTTAGTTACGTCCAGTGTCGTATTTGGGGCAAGTTCTGGGGAGAGGGCATTTCAGTCAAGGAAAATAGTCCCCGCGATACTTCATGTTGCTGTGTTCGAATACATCCATGCTCGCTATGACAAGATCCAGTCTCCCGGTCCGCGATCAGGAAGCCGTGGGATTCTCTGTAAAGGGACTTTAATCAGCACTAAACGATTGCTGGACGATATATCAAAGAGATTGAAACCCCAACCTTATAAATAACAGTGTTTTATCCACTTATCCCTGCTTCCTCCTTGCTTCATCACCTTAGTATAACCTTAGTATAACCTTACGGTCGTAAGGTTATACTAAGGTTATACTAAGGTGATGAAGCAAGGAGGAGGTCAGAACAGGTATTTAATCCGTAATTCGGCTTGGGTTCCGGTTCTGGGCAGATGCCGGTAGGCATAGAAATGAGATCCCATGATATTGGCGACGGAAGCGCTGGCAGTCAAGCCGGAGAGAAGATCCCGATCCAATCCGAAAGAGAGGTTCACGTATTCCGGCAGAGGTCTGGATTCGTGGTCGATGCGACTGTATTGCTGGTTGATAGTAAGGGTGCACCGGGTATCTTTGATCAATCGGCTGAGGGCAGTATCGAGGATGAACATGGGTTGATATGGCGCTCGCTTGAGATTCTGCTGGTAGAGATATGATACTTGCATAGCCAGGCCTTGCCGGATTTGGAAGCCCCGATAGGAGCCGGATAGATCCACCCGGGTGAGATTGGTTGCGATCATGGCTGAAGATATGGTGGGGATGGGATCATGGGGCTGGATAGAGGCAATCACCGGAGCGTCAATGCAATAGGACAAAGTGTTGGTCACACTGAAGCGGTCACAGGTCTGCCCTGCCAGGTTTAGTGTCTTTCTATAATATCCAATCCGTAAACTGAGCGGGATCTTGGTGTGCCGAAAATCATCTGCAAGGTCAAACCATCGGTAGTTTTCAAAATAGTCACCCATGTTCTGCTGGACGATTTCGGGTTTGTTATCGATGATGATCCGTGAATTCAGGCTGGGGGCATATTCATAACGAAAAGCCAGGAACGGAACGAATCTCAGCTTATCCGCCATAAATCCCAGATGGGATCCTTCAGTCGGACCGATCGGGATATAGGGATTAAGGTCAATTCCCGTCATCATGGCGGGCTGCCAGTAGATCAGCGACAATCTGGTCCGGTTCTGGGTGCGGAGAAGATCGAGATTGAATGATGCGTCCAGATCGGCGTATAATCTATCGGTGCTTTGATTTCCCCTTTTCTGAAAATGCCAGCCAAGACCGGCTTGAGCCCGGATATCCGATAGGGACAGGTTCAGGAACCTCCCGTCATCTTTTCTGGCATAGAGAGTGAGGCTGAGCAGGTTGTTTTGATAGGGGTCGATGACCGCATTGACGAGGGTATCGGCATATTCCGACAATGAATAATCGAGTCCTAAAAACAGGTCGTAATCTCCAAGGGTGGTGTGTTCCGGATCAACGTTTGCCGCACCGGAGTTCGTTATTCCGCTCAACGGGTCACTCTCCTGAAGCGACCTGTTTCCCAGCCCCATCGTAGGGTCGCTCTCCTGAAGCGACCTGTTTCCCAGCCCCATCGTAGGGTCGCTCTCCTGAAGCGACCTGTTTCCCAGCCCCATCGTAGGGTCGCTCTCCTGAAGCGCTCCAACCCGCAATGCCACTATTGACTGTTCACCGCTTGAAGCGCTGAGGGAAGGCGCATTTAAGCGTGAGGCATTCTTGCGGGCGGAACGGGAAAAAAGGTCGATGAAGAGCTGGTATTGCTGATAAGACCAGATCTGCTGAGGATCATCATGCTTCATGGTAAAACGCAATCCAGAAGTGCTGGTGGAATCCAGTAACACGGCGACGGATAGATCGGTTCGGTTGGCAGAAGACAATCCCAAATCAATAAAGAAATTCCGCCGATCGGTCTGGGGACGGGTTGGGGGCTGAACCTGAAAGGGGCTTACCCGGGGAAGCGTTATCGGAAGGGAATCCAGCGGCATCGGCTCAATATCGGGCAGGATATTGCTTTTATAGATGAACGAGCGGGTGTTCTCAATGCCGGTTACATCGACATCCGGCAGTTTATGCACCTGGGCATTCAACGCCATCGTGATCAGCACCAGCAGGAGGATGATCTTAGTTCTCATCACTGACTCCTTGGGAATTGAGCAGAGGATCAAGGTATCTGATCTGATCGATGGTGAGCCGGTCCAGATTTGTCTGGTATATTACGCGGGCGTCATCAGCGTTGTTGGTGGCATATTTACAGAGGATCACATAGAATAGTGCCTCACGAAAGATCACATCATTATCAGAATTGGAAACTACCAGGCGATCAAGCATAGGCAGGGCTTCGGAATATGCCTCCTGCTGGTAAAGGATGATCGCTTTCATCAACAGTCCGTAAGCCCTGTAGAGGGGGTCAGAGGATACCTCCAGCAAGGCGGTCGAAACTACCGCTGCGGCATTGTATTGTCCCATTTCATAGAGATACAGCATGTTAAGTTTCATAGCTTCGGGGTGTTGCTGAAATACTTGTGCATCTGCCAGGTCCCAGAGCGGTCGAAATGCGTCCGGCTCGTGCTGATAGGCAATGTCCAGCATGGTCAGCCAGATCTGTTGATCGGGCGCTTCATTAAAGGCGTGTCGGAGCTTTTGCAGGGCAGCGGAATACTGACCGGTCTGGATATCCAGTTCCACCCATTCAAACAGAATCTCACTCATGCCCTCACGCTCCAGGATATTGACGAAAACGCTTTCTGCCTTGGCAAATTCATTCAGTTGGATCAGGGATTCGGCGGTCAATATCTCCAGTTCTTTCACATAGCGCTGGGGAAACTGGCGACGCAGATCTTCTGCTTGACGGATCAGGTTTTGCCATTGCCGGCTTCCGGCGTATAACTTGATCAATAGATACTGCAGCTCAAACTGGATGTATTCGGAACTGAAGGCATCAATCATGGTGATCAGTTCGTCAATGTACTGATCACGGGGATTGAGGCGGAAGGAATAATCCAAGCCGGCAAAGATCTCCCTGAGCAGGGCAAGTTCTTCATCAGTGAAGCTTTTCTTGCTGATGTACCGCCTCAGGACGTTGTTCCAGGTCGTAATAGCACCATCGTAATTGCCCATATTGAAACAGACACTGGCAATGTCGTTCAACACTCTGATACAGTGCTTGGAATTGGGGTATTGATTCAGGAAGGCATCAAACAGGGTAAGCGCTTGATTAAAATTTCGGGCATGAATAGCTGATTTGGCAGCCATATAGAGATATGTTTCGGGAGTGCCCTGTTCTTTGGCGATCTGGTAATAGAGATCGGAAGCATCTTTGAAGCGCCTCAGTTGGTACAAGACCAGTGCCTGATAGCTGAGGGCTTCGATTCGTTTGACCTCGGATGGAGCTAAAATAGAGGCAGAACGATACAACTCGAGCGCTCGCATGTAGTCCTTCTCGTTAAAATGAATGCTGGCATTCAGGATGGCAGCGTCGTAATTCGTCTGAGCCCCCGGGATCGCATTAATCAGGACTTTGGCTTCCAGATATTCGCCAAGATAGTAGTGCGTCTGAGCCAAGCGTGTGATGATGTCTGGATCGGATGGGTACTTGTTGTACAGGGTCTGCAGCAGAGGTAAACTGCGGGAGTAATTTGCCAGATTGAAGTCCACTTCGGCAGCATAAAACCGGGCTTGGTCGGCATAAATGGTGGATGAATGATCTTCCATAAACCGGTTGTAATATGCCCAAAAGCTCTGATAATCCTTGTCGAGATAACTCAGGACAGCCAGCATATACAGTGCTTTGGCACGCCCTCCTCCCTCCGGATAAGAATTGAGATAACGGTTGAACAGGATCTTGGCATTGCGGTAGCCCTGCAGCAAGAGCCAGATCTCGGGGATGAGCGAATCGATCAGGTCATGTTTTTGTGCTTCGATATTATACTTCTTGGCATTTAGCATGTTGCTCAATGCCTGGGTCAGGTCATCCTCATGGAATTGAAAGGCAGCCAACAGGAAATAGAGTTCACCCTTGAGCCGGGAGGAAGCCGCTTGATCCAGCATGGAAATGATCAGTTGTTTGGCTTGATCGGGTGTCTTCCGGTACAGAATCTTGATCCTTTCCAGTTTACTGAGCAGAGCGATCTCCTGATCCGGGGACTGTTCCAGATCAGCCAAAAGAGAATCAGCCCGACTCACATCCCCTTTTTGGGATAACAAAAGCGCATAATAATAAGTGCATTCATCACCCCGGATACCGATAGCGCTTAGCATCTGAGCAGCAGCGCCGTATTGATTGCGGAGCAGTTTGTAACGGATGAAGATTGACTGGATCTGCCGGGGTAATTGACTGAAGTCTGTCTCCAAAGGGGCTATTTCCCGGTCAAGATCAGTAAACCTGCCCTGAGTAAGCAGATTTGACAGCCAATGAACATAGATCGGTAATGCGGAATCCAACAGGTCAGGTCGATAACTCTCCAGGATGCTGCGGGCGATATCCTCCCGGTCGATCATTAAATACAAAATGAATAAATGGTAATCCAGGTCTTTATCGACCAAACCCAGATTTGCCGCTTGCTGGAAAGAATGTAAAGCCGAATAGGGCTGACTCTGTTGGAGGTTGATCATCCCCCGCCAATAATGGTATTGTTGCTGGATCTGGGGAGAGGAATACTCACTGATCAGGCGTTGCAATGATTGTTCGGCATCACTAAAAAGGTCGAGATAGTAATAAGTGATCACCTGTTTCAGGATTATATCCGCTTTGTAATAGTGATTTCCGGGGATATCGATGATCGCTTGCAACTGACGCAATGCCTCCTGATATCTTCCCTGTTCCAGAAGAATCTGGGCTTTGAGCAGGAATAATTCCACCGAATGTATGGACTCGGGATATAATACCACGAACCGGTCAATGGCACTTTCCGCCTGGCGGAACGCCTGGTTCTGCTCCATCCACTTGATGCTGATGTAATCTGCCGCTTTGCCGTTTTTAATATCAGGATATGTGTTGACACCAGATAGCGCTGCAATCATCAGTATAAACGCTAAACATACCGATGCAACCACATAGTTCTTGTTCATTACCTGTTAACTGCCTTTGACCGGGATTATCATATAAACCGTAGTTCCTTCGTTTTCCTTGCTAATGACCTTGATCACGCCGCCATGCAATTCCGCAATACGTTTACAGGTACTCAAGCCCAAGCCCAAGCCACTGGAGCGATACTCGATACTTCCGGATTTATGGGCATAGATCTCATTGAGTTCGTAGAATTTACGGAATATGTTCTGGATCAGGTGATCGGGTATTCCGATACCATTGTCCTGAACAAAGATGACTATTGTCTCCTTGCATTCAATCCTCTCCTGCTGGAAGGCGGATTTCCTGGCTCCGATGATTATTGTACCGGAATCGTTGGTAAAGCGGAAGGCATTGAGCACCACATTGTAGATCATTAGATGGACCGCTTCCCAGTTTGCCATCAACTGAGGTAAGCTATTCTCGATCTCAAGCTTGATAATCATGCGTCGGTTGCGAGAGAGGATCTCGATCTCTTGCTTGACGAGGTTGATGACCTCTTCTAAAGAGATCGGGGATTTGGCGAGAGTTTTCTGAAGATTGTAGAAATTCATCGTTGTGATATCGGACGTGGTAACAATGAGTTTCCGGACCGAAGTCTCAATCTTGGCTATGATATCGCTCTTCTCTTCTTCATCGGCGAACAAATTACGCTTCAAACGTGAAACATAGCCCTGCAGGACGGTGAGCGGAGTATTGAGTTCATGGGCAACTATAGCCATGAATTCATCTTTGATGGATTCAATACCAAACAACTCCGCGCTTTTCTGGATGACTGCCTGGTATTGCATAGCATTTCGGATCGCCAAGGTGATTTGCTCGATCAGAAGATGAATAATCTCCATGTTCAAGTACATCTCCCGGGAAGGTTCATTCAAGTTATCAAGATATACGATGCCATACAATTTGTTGTTAACGATCAAGGGCAGGCAGAAGATAGAATGTAATGCATAGTCCTGGACGCTGATGGAACTCTTGAACCGATTGTCTTCGATTGCATTATAAGTGATCACAGGTTCTTCGGAGCTTAAGCAAAGGCTTATAACGGAATTACTTATACCCGTGACCGAAGCCATTATCTGTTTCGTTTCATCTATATGAACTTGGTAGATCACATTCCCCTCATGATCACGCATGATTAGAAATCCTCTGGTGCTATTGATAAAATCGATACATGAGGAAACGATCTCCGTCTCAAGACTATGAGGATCCACCACTTTCATCATATCGTGGGAAATCTGCATAAGATGATTCATTTTCTCGATCCGCTGGGTGATCTGGGTATAATCCTTTATCCTGATAAGCAGGGCTGTCAGGTGCTGTTTGACACTCTTCATGATTGACAATTCCTGCTTAGTGAATTCCAATTCGCCATGATCGGATATGATCAGATACCCGATTTTCTTGCTTCGTTGCAATAGTGGAACGATCATGATGTTACTGGTATTGAGCTTATCGATCTGGATCGTGTCGGAATTGAGGCTGCGGATGACGATACTCTGTAGATCGGGAGCGAACAGGCTCTCCTTATCGCAATTGAAGCAATGAAACATGACGAAGTTATTGATTTTATCCGAGTATTCCATCAAAACATACTGCCAGGGAGAAATGACTTCATTGATGCCTTTCTGGATCAGGAATTTGATCCGTTCCATATTGTTTACATTGGCAATATTATAGACCAGATCATTCCATTTACTGCGCAGTTTCTTCTGACGTGAGCTTATATCGATCAGAGCAAAGTTCTTTAGATTTTTGGTATAGTATTGGGTACTATTTAGAAAGTTCTGTTTATCATCCTCGGGTATGTTTTCAGTGATCTGATCAAGGTAGTGTTTGTATTCCTCAAAAAGAGATAACGCTCCATCATCGGCATTCAGGACCTGAAGAATCTGGATCCGGATTTGATACAACTCAACCTTGAGCTGAAAGTACTCATAGTTTGTGCACATATCAAATAAGGTCACTGCTTGCCTCAATATATGGCGCAAAGGAATATCAGGCTCACGTAGATCAAGTCTAAGCGACATCAATTGAAGCTTGCAATCCCAGTATCTGTACTGGTTTTTGCTGATGATTGGTCGAACCGCTTCGATCAATTCCCGGGCTTTTGAATAGTCTTTAGATCCGATGTAACAGCTGATGTTCATTATATAGAAAACCGTGATCGCATAGTTATTATTCACAGCTCCCGCATAACGCATGGCTTGTTTGAGATGATCGAGAGCCGAAACAAAATCCTTGTCCAGCATTGCCAATAAGCTCTGAGAGTTATGATAGAATTCTTCTTCGTGCAGGTGTTTATAATTGATATGGACATTTTTCCTGATTAGTTTTCTGAGCTTCCGGGCATTTCCCATCTCATATAGATAATAAAAATAGGTCTTGACAAGGGGATTAACACTCCCGATGTAACAATTGATCAATTGCGGTTCATTCGCCTGGATAAATGAAAAGTAATTTCCAAAATTCTTGATCTTGCTTTTCACAAGGGCCAGATTCCGCTGAATCGAATCTAAGTATTTTTCACTATTTACTGAGTGAATTAGTTGTTTAGCAGCCAGCAGCATTTCTTCAGCTACATTAAATTCACCCTTCTTGATCTTTCCTTCACCTTGGTTTAGCAACGAAAGGGCTTTGGTCAATGTAAGATTCAGTTCGTCGGCATGTTTAAACCCCAATTGCGAATAATACTCGGCTGTAACCGTGTTGCCTTGCTTTAAGTGTAAATCTGCTATGTTGTTGTAGATTAGACCAAGATATCGTTTGATGTTATATTTCTTCCATAACGAAAGGGCAAATCCAAGGTGTTCATCAGCTTCAGGAATGTTCTTTTGCTCGCTGTAAAACACTCCCAGATCATTATGCATGGCAGCTAGTCTGATCATTACTCCGGGGTCGTTCTCTGATGGAAGCTCGGTTAAGAAATCTTCAATGATCCGAATGGCTTTGTCCCGGTTTCCCGTTAGATTATGGTACACTGCCAATCGATCGTAGTAGATTATCTTGAGGTCTATCGGAAGAGTTGCAGGGTCGATAAGGTCCAGATAGATTTTCATCATGTCGTAGGGTCGTTTTCCAGAGGTACTCTTGGTTTCTGTTTTGATACGGGAATAGATCTGGACATAGCTCAGTAATAACAGATTGCGTTGTTTACCGGTATAGGTTAGAATCTCGGCTTTTTTGGTGTTCTTAAGCGCTTCCTTGGGGTGCTCGGTGAGTAGATAGATCGAACTGGCGATATAGTATTTTTCAAACAACTCCGGCAAAAGATGCAGATGATTGAGAATTTCTACGCCCAGTCTATAGCATCCAGTCAGTTCTGCCTTTTCTTGATACCAGACTAGGTCCTTTATAATATGCTTGAGTTCAATCCCAATATCTCCATTAAAATCCAGAATAACTGTCCGGTGGATCGCGTCAAAGGCTTTATCCTGATCGAAAACTTCATCGTATAGATGAAATAAGCGCAACGTGTATAGACGTTCTGTTCGGATATCATTGGCTATTTGGGCATTGGCGATCAATCCCTCACAAATGTCAATGTCGGTGATGTCCTTGTCCCGGTAGAATTCCAGTATTTTTCGGGAGATCGTGACGTGTTGAATCTCCGTACATTCATCATAAAGCAGGTTTGTCTCCTCACGATAAGCAAATCGGTATTTTCTTCCTGTTTTAGTCAGAATCTCGTTGTAAAAAGCATCATTGATCAATTCATACATTCTCTGATCATCAATATCCAGAAGATATATGATGAGTTCTTTGGTCAGGGGCATTTGGGCAATGGATAACACTCGAAGATAGCTTTTATTCTGCTCCGTTAGATGACCCAGCCTTGAATTAATCGAACCCAGCATATCACCTGGTAGTACATAGCTGTTCAGGTCAAAAGCATCATTGAATTTGTCATTAATCAATGCTCTCTTGTGCTTCACCAGATCGATCAGGATCTCACGAATAAACTCTGGATTTCCAGCTGATCTCTGCCACATTTGGGTAATAAAGATATCGCTTGGACGTGAACCCAAAAGTTTAGTTAAATAGTTAGCGGTTTGCTGCATGTCCAAAGGTGGAATGTGAGTGATGACTGTGTGCTCTATCTGATTGATTTTGTTAAATTCGTTGCAACTTAGGAGAATCAAAATGCGATGGGAAATGATGTGGGGAGACAAGAAATTCAGAAATTCTACAGTATAGCGATGCACAAATTGGAAGTTTCGAATGATAAATATAATCGGCTTGAGATTGGATAGATCCACCAGGATCTCTAAAGCCGATTCAAAATCGCACTTCAGTTCTTCCTGTGACTGAGTGTAGGATTTGGCCTCCTGTTCCGATTCAAAGAGGTAGCTTTTAAACTTGTCGGATATCTTGCTCAAACTTCTATAATTCTCAATCTCAGCTTTGGAGCGGGATCTGACATATTCCTTGATCAGCGCAAAAAAAGCCTCATGATCAAAACGACTGCAATGGTAATCGAATAAGAAGTAGTCACCATTCAGGATGTGATAACGGAAAAGGGACAGGATATTGTCCTTACCTAATCCATCCCCCCCGATCAGGGATATGATTTTTCCATTTGACCTCTCCATTAATGGAATATAGTCAAGCAATTGATGAGCAATCTGCTCTCTGACCAGATAGCTATTGAACTGCATTGTATTAACCATTGACCAGGCAATTGAAAAAGCGTAGTCTTTATCACTGATCCGGTTAACGTAAGAGATGATCTCTTCGGAGCTATGAAAACGGTTGTCGGGGTTCTTCTCCATCAGGCGAAGGATGAATTTCTCCAGTTCCATGGGGATTGTTGGATTCAGCTCTGATGGAAACTTGGGAACAAAGTACTGCTGGTTTCCTGAGATCAATGAATTAATCTGATCAACTGTGTACGGGAAAGCCCCTGTTGTAAGCCGATACAGGATCACCCCCAGCGAATAATAATCACTGGTCACATCCGCCGGTTTACCCAGATACAGCTCCGGTGCGAGATATGGAAGAGTGCCGGACACTTGGTTACTGGCATCGGTGGTATCTATCTTGGCAAAGCCATAATCGATCAACCTTACTTCCACAGAATTACCCATCTGACGATACAGGATGTTCTCTAATTTGAGGTCTTTATGGAGAATTCTCTGAGTATGCAATGCATGCAGAGCATAACAGATCTGCACCACTATATCGTATAGGATATCAATTTTGTGGTTTCCATAGCGGAAGTTGCTCAGCGTGACCCCATCAAAAAAATCGCTGATGTAATAGATATGATCTCCCACATGGCCAAAATCCACCACATGATTCAGATTAGGGTGTTCAATTTTGGTTATATGGTGCATTTCTTCTGCAGAAAATTTCTCATATAATCCGTTGGATGAAAGATACTGGAACAACTTGAGGGTGTATATAGTTCCTGTTCGGATGTCCCGGACCTTGTACACATTTGCCCAGGAACCACTTCCCAGATTCTCCAAGACTTCGTACCGGTGATCAATATACATCAATACCCCCCAATATTAAGCTAGTTTCATTCCATTGCATTAATCAAGCTCGTCCGACTCATTTAGCAAACATATTAAACCCATGTTTCCAGCGTTTATGCACCCAGAACCATAGATGCGGAAACTGGGTGATATAACCTTCGAGGATGTAGTTGATCCTGCGGATCAAATGCAAACACTCATCTTCGCTACTACTTTGGGCTGAATAGGCTAAGTTTGTTGGCTTGTCTGGCATGATCATTGGTTCAAACCGAAAGATCAGCTGATCCCGTTCATCTCGTATTACAAAACCAGGTACTATGGGTACATTGTAGCGTAAAGCGATTTTTGCAGCACCTTTCCAGTGGGAGGCAGGAAACCCGAGGAAATCAGTTATCAAGCCATGTCTTCCCGCATTCTGATCGGTTAGAATAGCAACCATTTCGTTCTTCTGTAAATGCTCGATGATCCCTCTCAACCCGCTTTTCATATCGATGATACATGCTCCGTTGCGTTCCCTGATCCTGTTGGTATATCGATCAAAAAAACGATTGCGCTGTTGTTTAGCTATTACTGATATTGGTATCCCCCATAAAGGCATGATCCTCGCTGCTTCCCAATTACCAAAATGACCGGTGGCAAGGATGGCTCCCCGGCCCATTGCTAATGCTGCCTCGATGTGTTCTCGTCCATCCAGGATGCACCTCGAGAGCAGGATACGGTCATTATCCAAATAGATCTCCTGGATGCTAAGCGCCATATTGCGATACATATTACGGATAATCTGTCCGATCTCTTGGTCGCTCTTCTCTGGATAGACCTTGCTCAATTGAGCCGCTGCAACTTGTTTGCGAACTCCCACCCGATATCCAATTACATCGAATAAGCACACTAACAGCTTGACGCTGAGTTGTCGCGGCATCATCCTGAATATGCTGATCAACCCGATAAATAGTATGTATTCGCCAATGCTTTGCAGCTGTTTTATTCGTTTGGACACGATCCATTAACTTCCTGATCATTCTGTTAGCTACATCCTTTTTGAATGCAGTCCGATTGACAAGTAAAATCTTTGCACCACCCCTGATCCCGCGCCAGAACGCCCCGCAGTCACTTTTCTATCCTGAGCCTGTGAGCAGACAAAGCTCAGACCTTCAATTCAACCCGAAACCAAAGCGTTGGTCTTCTTTTGCAGAACTGCTTTTGACACGACTCCAATTGACTTGTCAACCAAGACGCCCTTATGGAAAAACACCAGCGTAGGAATACTCATAACTCCATACTGCCCTGCCAGTTCCGGATCGTTGTCCACATTGACTTTGGCTACCACTATATCAGGATTTTCCTGAGCAAATTGCTCTACCACTTGTTCCATCATCCGGCACGGTCCACACCAGGGCGCCCAAAAATCAACCACTACCACGCCTTCCGACACGGCTTTTTCAAAGTCATCGCTGCGTAATTCAATCAGCATCTTTTCCTCCTGGTTCAAGCTGTCTATAGATAAACATAATGTAGATTTGATCACTGGCAAGTGCCCAACCACAAAAAGG
>VGPI01000032.1 GCA_016875595.1 Candidatus Cloacimonadota bacterium | reverse complement strand
TCTGCGGGTTTGCTGCCGTTGTTTTCGGCACATAGTCAATCAACTACTCTGGGTTTATCCCGCAATTTGTTCAGTCTCTGTGATCATTTAATCCTGACCTACCATTAGTTTATCATCCTGTGTCCCGGCATTGGTATTCCGGCACTATCATCTTGGGTTCATCTTGAGATCCTCTCGAATACTCGAGACCATCTCGAAGCGAAAGTGAAGCCATCCCAAGGCATAGCATCATGTGCATAGGTTTCAGGTGTGGCACAATTTGTTTACTACCCAGAGATCCTGCCGATGATATGGACAGCTACGTTGTCTGGCGAACCGAACTGTGCGGTTCATTCGGTTTACTGTCCGGTTGTATTTCCTGGTAAAACGCCAGATCCCGCCGGAGCGGGATCTGGCATGAATAATCGGTTATTGTGTGTTGTTAACTGGTTTACTTGAGCAGGATCATTTTCTTGGTCGAGGTGAATTTACCGGTGGTCATTTTGTAGAAGTAGACGCCACTGGAGATGGAACGGTTGTTGTTGTCCACGCCATTCCAGACCACGGTGTGATTCCCGGCAGGTCTGATCTCGTCAACCAGGGTCCGGACCAATTGTCCCTTCATGTTATAGATCTCGATCCGTACCGGTGCCGTCTCCTTCATGCTGAAGGCGATGTTGGTGGTGGGATTGAAGGGATTGGGATAGTTGCCGATCAGTTCATTTCTGACCACGGGAACGGTAGTGTCATCGTTGGAGACGGAACCGCCGATGGAGTAGAACTTGAAGTCATCCACGCAGAAGATGAAGGCGTCATTGGATACGCACTGGATTCCCACGTAGATGTTCTGACCACTATACGCGCTCAGATCATAGGTGTACTGAGTCCATGCCACAGGTGCCTGGACATAGTTTCCGGGGCTGATGATGGTCATGGCTGCGGGTGTAGCAGTGGTGGTTGAAACACCAACCTTGAATCTTTCCAGTCCATACTGGGCGGTGTATGACTTTGCCCAGAAAGTGATGATGGATTGGGTCCCCAAGTTAAAGCGGGGAGTGATCATCCAATCATTATTGGGAGGTGTGGTGGAGGCAAAACTGGCAGCCATTTTACTGCCTTCCTGAGCCGTAAGATCGCCCATCGGAGGCGTGGTTGCCGAAGGATTGAAGATGATATAAGCCATGGCTGCATACTCGTTGGCAAAGTCCGTATTCCCAAAGCCGTAAGTGCCTGAACCATCCACGTCGAACAAAGTCCAAGGATTGAAAGTCAGGGTAAAATTGGCGTAGCTTTCAAATCCATCATTCCAGATCAACGGGACATCGATGACATTGACCACGGCATTGACCGGACCGGCTGGAAATGATTCGCCGCCGGAATAGAGAGCTGTGACCGTATATTGATAAGTGCCATTAGGCAGGTTCGAGTCAAGGAAGGTCAAGGTGGCTGCATCCAGCATTTCCAGCATGTTACCGCCCCGATAGACCGTGTAACCTAACAAGTCGCGGGTGAGTTCGATACTGGGCTGCTCAATGCTGATGCCAGGATATTGCGATCTCACATTATAAGTCGGCAGTGCCGGAGCTGTCCAGGTTAATGTAACATCATCCCCTGCTACGCTTGCCTGCAGGTTTACCGGTGGTAACAAAGGTTCAACGAGAGTAACTGCCACCGGACCGGCAGGAGCGGATTCACCATGAGAGTAAGTGGCGGTCACAGTATAGCTGTAAGTACCCCAGGGGAGGGATACGTCATCCCAGGTTGCGGTATTCGGATTGGTGATGGTATGCACCAGAACATTGTTACGGTGGATCTTGTATCCGGTCTGCACACGGGTTTGCTCGACAGGCCTTTCAAAGACGGTGGTCGGGATGCCGATCGTTCTCTCCAGGGTATGTTCCGGTGCCGGTGGTTGCTCGTTGGCGATAAAGGTCGTTGCTGATGGAGCACCGCAAGAAACGCTATCCACGAAGAAAATGAAGGCATCATCGGAGAGGCATTGGATGGCGAACCGTATTGATTGTCCGGTATATGCAGCAAGAGAATAGGTATATTGCGTCCAATCAACCGGCGCTTGAATATAACTGGCTCCGGAGATAATGGTGAAGTCAGCAGGAGTGGTACCACCACTGGAGATGCCAACCTTGAATCTCTCCAGACCATATTGAGCGGTGTAGGACTTTGCCCAGAATTTCAGTTCAAAACCAGGTCCCACGGTTACGGGCGGAGAGATCAGCCAGTCATTATTTACCGCCGTAGTAGAGGCAAAACTGGCAGCCATCTTGTTCCCAGCCTGAGCAGTAAGGGTGGTTAGCGGAGGCGTGGTGGTGGTTGGATTGAAGATGATGTAAGCCATAGGTTGATTCTGACCTGGGAAGGTCGTACCCGTAATGGAATAAGTAGCAGAACCATCTACATCGACCAGTACCCAAGGAGCAAAGGTGTTAGCAAAATCGGTATAGGTCTCAAAACCATCAGTAAATGGCTGTGGCGGAGGACCTCCCCCGGGTGGGGTCCAGGTCAGACGAGCAGTATTGTAATTAACGGTCTGTACTGCGAGATCAGTGGGAGGATCCCAGGGCTCATGAGGCATTAGGTCGATTGTATTTGAAGGTCCGGATTCGCCGGTTGGGTTAAAATAAACTGCGGTGGCATAATAAGAATAGGTGGTGCCGTTGACGGCGGTATTGTCGGTGTAAGTAGTTGGAGTCACCGGGACTGTGGCAAGCAAGGTTCCATTACGGTAGACCTTATACCCGGTAAGCGCTCTGACTGCCGGTGCCTGCCATGCCAGATTCACGGTATTGTTACCAACAGTGCCGGTAAGGTTCTGGGGAGGATTGAAAACAGGATTGAACTCCTCGATCTGAATCGTATCCAGATAGATATAGAACCTGTCGGCAGCACTGTAACCATGAAAACCGACATACTGAACACCGGTCTGAGTAGCAGTAAAGAAGACTTCACCAGGAGTATAGGTGGTCGTGGTGATATTATCGTTATTGAATAGCTGCGTGGTCATAGCCGCGGCAGTAGGAGCATTTCCCATATACATGGCCATTTTTTCAGGATAGTTGGCGCTATGTGCACGGTAACGAAAACTAATGCGATAGTTCGTGCCTTGGGTAAACTGGAGTGGAGGCATCACCAGCCAGTCATTCATGGCAACGGTTGTGTTATACCTGATCCGGGCGGCATTGGGAGTGGTATGAGCCGTTCCGGCAATGGTTTCCCAGGTGTAAGCATCACTATTGGCATTGATAGTGGTCCATCCCAGGGGAATGGCTGGAGGTGTCACCGTATCAAAGTTTTGATTGTAAGGGTAAGTGGTCACGGTTGGGTCAGCCATGGTGGTAAAGGTCCAGATCAAGGGATTGACAGCATCGCCGGTGGTATTGAACGGCACTATTTTCCAATAGTATTGTGTTGCATAATTCAGCACTGGTGTATTGAAGGTCAGTCCTGTCTGAGTAGCGCCGTTGGTAATGTTAGTCGGTGGATTGTCAGTGCCCAGATAAACCTTGTATCCGTCCACGACCCCACCGCCGCTGATCCAACTGAGGAGCGGTGTAATACTAACATTAATGGCATTGTCGAGAGGAGATATGATCTGCGCCGGTAATGGTGGCTGACCAGTTTGAGGTGGCGTGAATGTATAGGTCAAGCCCAGGGGAGGGAAACAGATACCACTGATGCGCATAGTAGCATTATTGGCGGTACCCGTAGTGGAAGCAGTCCAATCTGTGGTTGTCGTTCGGTTGTTGTAATCAGTGGCATCGCTCCCACGCAGACCAACCTGAACCGTTTGGGCGGTTGAAACAGTGGCGGCAGTGATCGCACCGTATGATAATACTACCGAGTTATTCGACTCACGTAGTTGGATCTGGAATGTCCAGATGTCACTGGTAGCGGTTGTCTGTACCCGGCGGAAATTCTTCCATTGGATCGTGAATACACGATTGGGTGCTGTTCCACTGGTCAGCGTCATCAATTCGCTGTCAACCCGCCCTTGAATGTCACGGGTCATGGCTGCGATCACGTTGTTTGAACTGGTGGCAGTACTGATCGGTGAATTAGTAGATATGATCGTATTGCCAAATGCCATGAAGCCTTTGGAAATGATACTTACTTCGTTCCATACAATCCCATTGAAAGTAAAATCAAAACCAATCGGTATGGCGGTGAACATCTCGTTGTTACCCATGCCGGGTGCGCCATGAATTGTTCCTCCGCTGATCTCGTTAAACGTACCGGCGGTGGCGGTAAAAGCGTATTCGCTCACTTGCGCCCAACCCAGTACTGATATCGAAACGAAGACCAGCAGGAGAAGAAGCCGTTGAATGTTAGTTCTCATAACATCTCCTTTTTTTTATAGCTAATTGCTTTCTCGGATCATTCCAAGTTATTGGACATATCAATCTGACAATCCAGACGCGCATGATTAATTCCACAAGATATATGTCAAGAAAAACTTATTCTGATCCAGTGATTTCATTTGAATACAACGAACCTCTCCACCTTCTCCACCGAACGGTTCGTATTGTCAATCGCTTTTACTTTGAGGAAATAGGTATTGTTTGCCAGACGATTGCCCTCAGCGTCTCTTCCATCCCAAGGGATCTGATTGAATCCCTGTCTGCCAAAAGCCCTGATGGATCGGATCCTCTTGCCCGTGATGGTGAATACGTTGATGGTGATCTCAGCGTCTTTGGACAGGATAAAGGTTACATTGGCATCGTTCTTGAATGGATTGGGATAGATCAACAGGCGATCGATCATCAATTCGCCTGATTTGCGAACTATGAAGTGGGTGTTTGCCACCGCAGGAAGGTTAAAGTTGTCAAAAGCGATCAATTGAATTGAATGGCTACCCTCGGTCAACGTTGGTAATTGATAGGTCAGCAAGCCTTCCGTCCAGGAATTCGTATCATAGGTAAAGTAAGGGGTGATATCAACGGGTTGGCTCGATTGATCCAGGATCAGGAGGATATTGTGCCCGGGACTTCCCGTCAGGTTTATCCCGTTGCTGTCCGATATTCTGGCATAGAGCATCGGGTTGGAGGTGACGGTATCACCCGGACGGAAATCCATGCTGCCTATGAAAAGTTGGATCTCAGGTGCATCGGGATTACTAACAGGGTTCCCTACGTTGCTGGTTGTGATGGGGTAGAAATAGCTGATATAATCCCGATTATTTGCATTATCCCACAAATAATTGACGATCGATCCACGGTTACCGTTGGAGATATCATCAGGTACGATAAAGCCTGCGCTGTACTGCCCGCTGGTGACGGCAGATTCACCACGGAACAAATCCTTTCCCCGCGCCGTGATCGTGAGTCCCTGATTGTATTTGCGGGTAAATGGAGTAGTACCTGAAGCCTGACCGGTGAGGTCTGGAGGTGACACCTGGATTGCTACTCCCTCATTGGGATTGAGCGAAGCCACAGCTACCCGAAAGACCGGATATGGAATACTATAGACCGCTGTGATGGTTCTATTGGTGTATAATGGGATCGTCACCGATGGGCCGGTCGTTATGATAGTATCCCCCTCCTTCCAATGCTTGAAGAAGTTATTGCCAGCGATCTGCGCTGCGATCAGCGTGACCTGGGTATTGTGCGGATAGATGCGGACAAAAGGCGTTGTACCGTCATTTTGTGATGTATTGTCAGGCGGATGGATGCTAATAACTGCTCCTGATGCGGGATCACTTGATTGAACATTCAATTGATATGATCCTGTCGGAGAATAATATACGGCAGTAAAGGCACGATCGCGGTCAATGGAGATCTCAAGCACATTCTGCTGCGAGATTATACCCGTCCCGTCCATCCAGAATTGGAACTGTCTGTCCCCTGAAATACCGGGTGCATTCAAAGAGACTATAGTTCCTGACTGATAAAAGCGGATAAAGGTCGTTACTCCATCGGCATCGCCATTCACGTCACTGGGACTGACCGAAACACTCACTCCTGAGCTGGGATCCAGAGATCGGACTGTCAGAGAGTATACATTGGATGGCGAGGTGTAGACAGCGGTCAGGTTTTTATCGCTGGATATGGGTATCGCGATGGTTCGGTTGGTGGACACGATATTACTACCATCCATCCAGTATTGGAATGTATTGCCACCAGTTGTTTGGGGGGCGGTAAGAGATGTCGTGACCCCGGGTCCGACAATCCGGTACACGTCACTGTCATATACATGGATATTAGCTGTCCCGTTAGTTGAAGAATGACTGAATCTACCGTTAAATTGCGTCAATTGCCTTGCTGAGATGATGGGATTAGCGCTGGTATTATTGTGCCAGGTAATATCGCTGTGCCTGAGAGGTGGCGTTATATAGACCAGAGGATCGCCCAGCAGAGCATACTTCTCATCGTTATTGTTACCGAGCGTATATGATATCTTGCCATTCAGCAGTGCCCAGCCGATCTGGTTATATTGATTGACGGCATTGTCCAGCACATTGATAAACAGAGGGATGTTATGAACCGGATAGGTCTCGCGAGTGCCGGCGATCGATGCGATGGCGCCTGCGTTGTTCATCAACAATACTTTCTGAGCCAGGCTCTCGAATCCGGGATAATCAAAATGCCCCACATGACAGGATGCTGCCATAAACAGGGTCAGCTTGCCCTGATTAGTGAACCTGTTCATATCGGAAGCACTGCTGAGGTAATCCTCCGAGCCAAGCTTATCGTAAGCACCATGCCCAATGTAGTAGAATACAAGCTTACCGTCATTAATGGAAGCAAAGAGGTCGTCACGTACTTTGGGTTTGTTCTGAAACTCATCAAATGCATACTCTATAGCCATGAGTTTATCGGTCAGCACCCCACGATTGATCGTCTCTCCACTGTCCTGCGCCTGCTGGGTATGCATATATTCCGACGTAGCACCGGCGTTGAACTCATCGTCAGCCACGATCAGGACAGAATTTCTCCACAAACCCGGCGTTGGATTTTCCACGTAGTTTCTCATATTGAGCAGCATGATATCCAGTTCACTGGTATTCTGTACCGGATATCTGCCGATCACAATCTCGGGATATGCGGAGGTATTGATCATGCCGAGATAGTCATCGGACACATCGAGGTTCTTCTGGTACGGCATAATCCTGTTCTTCCCGCCGGCAAGGAAGGAGTAGTTCTTCCAGTCAATGGTGCCCAGCCCGAGCAAGGTCATTGAAGTCAACCTGGGCTGAGGATAATGATGATAGGCATAACGAACAAACTGCTTGATCGCTGCCGGATCGGGATGACCGCCGTTAAATACAGTGAAGAGATCGTTCTGATCAACAACCAAACTACGTACACCATAATTGACTTGATAAAAGTCTGCCAGGGTCTGTGCTCTACTTCTGAACTCCAATGGCGTCACGATGATATTATCAATTGGCTGGTTCAGCGCTGTCAGATCCAAAGGATTGGCTCCCACGATCAGCACTGGACTATACAGATCCGCCGGTTGTATCACATGATAACTATGTGCCGTATTTCCCTTGCCCACGAAATTGAAGCCACTGCCGGTACTATTGACGGACACCCTTTTCACCAGATTAAAGTCCTCTACTTTGAAGACATACACATCGTCACCACTACCTGTAAACATATATCTTACATTGGCATTCTGCAAACTCACCGGTATGCTGACCTGATACTGAGCATTACGCTTGATCAGCTTTTTATTATAGATGACCTGATAGTGGTCAAAGAAGAGGTTATCCGCCCGATCCCGCCACACCCTGAATCTGATCGTATTCTGACCTTCCTGAAACAGAGTGGTATTCTTGTGGAAGTTGAACGCACTCACACCATACCAGATCCAGTCGGCATTATTCGTTTGCGGGTTTGAATAGATCGGCTCATCATTGACATAGACGGACATTCTGTGCTGAAAATTGGCGGTGATGTCTTCCTGCCGGATCATAAAGGACAGATTCTGTTCGTCTCCCGGTGCGATATCAGTCAGGTTCACCTGATACTGATAATCCGCTGAGTTTGACCCGAAGAACTTCGCCATGTACCAGTCAAATCCGTAGATGGTGCGGCGATGCGTTTCCTGTTCCACTCTAACGGTATGGGGCTGCCGGTCGGTCTCATTATCCCAGGTTGTGATAGTTGCCATATCGGGAATCCGGAGTGGCGGACCGGTAAAAGAACCACCAAAGGTCAGCCAATAGACGACATTATTGGAATATGGGTTATGATAAAGCCCCGATATCGCCGGCTGATTGATAGTAAAATCATTCCTGTCTCGGCCATAAAAGAGGATATAATCCCCGCTGTCAAAGCTGCCGTCCGCTTCACCCATCACCAGAATGGGCACTTCATTAAAGGCATAACCGGTATCCACAACGGTATTGGGCAACAAGGCACCACCGGTGGAAAATAACCTGAAGGTGCGTGGATCAATGTCACCCAGGGGTAAAAATGACAGGTTGGAGGGATTGATCCTGAACATCCCCTGGCGATCGGTCTCCACTCTGACCCACCAATCCGCGGATGAAAACGATGCGGTATTGATTTGAGTCCGCAAGTCCATCCGCCATTGCCGGCTCTGCACCGGATTTATCACGCCCGCCAGAAACAAGCGGCTCAGTTCATCATCGGCAAGCTCAGACCTGTATCCGGTATTACCATTGATCATGAATTCCACCGTCATACTCTGAACAACGCCCAATTCCCTGTCTCCGTCATATTGGAATGGATTGACAAATACCGGGATATAATGATGGCTCCGGAACGTGTTCTGCCCGCCCACCTTAACCGTGGGCTCCGACCATAGACGATACATATCTTCATTGATGACAAAGTCATAGCTCGTCTGACCCGCTTCCGTGCGAACCGCGGGTATTGGTTGCATGATCTCAGGGAGCATGGTCTTATGCTGTCTGATCTCCACTATTCTCACTGATAAAGCAGCGCCATTGGGAACGCCGATCTTCCATTCTTCGTAAGGTATCGCCGGTGCCCCGGCAGGCATCGGATAATTCATCCCGGAGGTCTGGATCACGCTCACTCCGTTTTCCACTCTGATCTCAAAATGATTGATCGTGAACTGAACGAGGATTCTATCCCCGTTGTTCTCTATCACCTTATATCCGGCACTCAGGAAATGGATCGCAAGCACCAGGATCAATAGCGATATCGTCTTTGGCATTTACTCATCCTTCTTGACTTTGAATAACCGGTCAAAGGCATGAATGAGCCCGTAAAACAGACCCATGAAGACAAATACTCCCAACATGCCAAACAGCATGATCCGGAGCGCTTCGGTCAGATTTGCCATATTTATCTGCAGCAAAGGCATATACACCTCACGTTCTTATCAATAATGATAGTTTTTGTTGTGGTTGATCATCATTGCCCGGTAGATCTGTTCGATCAGGACAAGCCGCACCATTTGGTGGGTAAAGGTCATCCGGGACAGTCCGATCACCTGATCGGCTCTCTGAGTCACTTCCTGGGCGGTGCCATAAACACCACCGATGACAAAGACGATCTTCCTATCCGATAATCTACTCAGATTTGTGGCAAACTCAAGGGAATTCTGTTGCTCGCCCTGTTCATCCAGTAAAATGACATATTCATTGGCTTTAAGCGTATTCAGGATGGTTACCGCCTCTCTTTGCATGACTTCGGCGGGATTATTGACCTGCCTGATGCTGGTATCGGGCAGTGTCACCAGCTCAATCGGGCAATAGGGCTCCACCCTGAGACGATAATACTCCAATGCCTGTTTTAACCAGTCCTCTCTGGTCTTACCCAATTGGATCAATCTGATCTTCATTGAGTTATGTATTCAACTCCGGAGAGATCAAAAATGCCCGATACACGCCAGACCCATGACCATGCAAAGCATCTTGGTTTCGGCTTTGTCTGCCCTCGACGGGATCAGGATGGGAGCTTTGGTTCCCATGACCACATGCGCCACCCGGTAGAGACAATAATAGGTGAGTGCTTTGCCAAAGATATTGCCGGCTTCGATATTCGGCACGATCAGGATATCCGCCCGACCTGCCACGGGAGATACGATACCCTTGGTCTGGGCAGCTTCCAGTTCAATGGCATTGTCAAATGCCAGCGGACCGTCCACCTGACACTTGCCGATCTGACCGCGGTCACTCATCTTGGCGATCAGGGAAGCGTCAATCGTGGACTGGATTTTGGGATTGACCGCTTCAATCGCGGAAAGCAATGCTACCTTGGGGTTCGGATTGCCCAGAGCATGAGCGACCGCCACCGCATTCTTGAGGATCGCCACTTTTTCACTGACCGTGGGCAGGATATTTATCGCACCATCGCTCATCAGTTTCAATCCATCCGGATGTTCATATGCCAGGACGTCGGAGATCACTTCACTGACCCGCAGTCCTTTGTCCTTGTCCAGCACTGCCCTGAGCAGAACGGCGGTATCCGTCTTGCCTTTGAGGATCAAGTCCCCTTTGCCTTCTCGAACCAGAGCTACCGATGTCTGCGCTGCCGCTACCAGGTCTTCGCCGGTATCGATGATCTCAAATTTGTTCTCAAACTCCGGTTTTAAGTGTTGTAAAAGGGCAACGATCCTGGGCTTGTCACCCACCAGGATACATTCAGCCAATTGCTGACTTTCTGCCAGAATGGCGGCATCCAAAACGCTGTCTGTCTGAGCAGCGGCGATGATCACCCTGCCTTTTTTCTGTTCTCTTACTCGATCGATCATTTGGTCAAAGTTCCTGTACATGACTCTGCTCCTTGCTTTGCTTATATGGGTTGAGAACGCTCATCCCCGGCGTCCTAATAACTGTAATTATCGATAAAATCATCCACATATTTCTCTTCTTCGGGTTTCATGTGGTGCAATATCTTCTTCAGTGCTTCCTTTTGGATCTGCCGCACCCGTTCCCGGCTCAAGCCCATCTCCGCGGCAATCTGGGCAAAGTTCTTGGACTCATTGGATTCATTCAAGCCAAAGTAAGTGCGGATGATACTGGCTTCACGCGGCTCCAGCCGGTTTATGGCAGTGTGTAAACGCTCGTTCATCAATTCGTTGTAATAGATGTGCTGGGGATCGACCATGCCGGTATCCTCAAGATGATCACGAGCGCTGTAATCCTGATTATCTGAGGTTTGCATCACATCATCCAGCGACGAGGTCTCGATCATGTGCTCACGCAGTTGTGTAACCGCTTTTCCACCTATGTCAAGGACGTCACCCAATTCCTCATCCGAGGGCATGTTACCCGTCTCGATCTTGATCCGGTCTTGCACCGCCTTGATCTTGGACACGGAACTGGCTTTGCCCATCGGTACTCGGATCAAAGAACTCTTTTCGCTTACTGCCTGCATGATCCTTTGCCTGATCCACCAGATGGCATAGGAGATCAGCTTGATGTCCTTGTCCGGATCAAATTTCTCGATCGCTTTGATCAGTCCGATATTGCCCTCACTGATCAGTTCTGAGAGCGACAGCCCACGGTTTTGATAACGGGCAGCGATCTTGACCACGAACTTCAGATTTGCCTGCACCAAGTGATTGATGGCTTTCTGATCGCCGTCTCTTGCCCGGATCGCCAGGTCGTGCTCTTCCTCCCGGCTCAGCGTCCGGTATCTGGAGATCTCGCTGAGGTAATTCTGCAGAGCCCGATCAGTGAATACGCTATCGTTGTAGTTGTTATATGGCATTATGGATCACGCTCCGAACATCATTTGTCAAACGGTAATACCTTGCGGGGATTGATGGCTTTGCCTTTGATCCGGTATTCAAAGTGAACATGCGCTCCGGAGGCGTCACCCGTCGCCCCCACGGAAGCGATCGGTTGCCCCTTGGCTACCTGATCGCCTACATTGACCAGGTTCTTTTCATTATGCGCATATACCGTCATCACAAAATCGGGATGCTCCAGTACAACCACATTGCCATAGGCACCTTGATAACCGGAAAAGGCAACCGTCCCATCCAACACCGCATAGATCGGTGTACCGGTCCTGGCGGCAATGTCCATTCCTTTATGCGGCCTTCCGTTACGGATGCCAAACTCGGATGATACCGATCCATCGACCGGCATGATCAGATCGGTTCTTATTCGTTCGCTGCCTTCCAGGTCGGGTTCGGTTATACCCGGTGATGGCGGCAGGTCGATAGATCCTTCCCGCCGGGGAGTCAAATACAATCTCTGACCCACCTTGATTTTATTGGAAGTCAGGTTGTTTAGGCGTTTAAGCTCTTCCACCGTCATGCCATTATCCGATGCGATCCGGTAAAGCGTCTCTTTGGGCTGCACGACATGGACTCGCTCGACAAAGTCCTCAGTTTCTGCCGCTGGTGGATTGGCGGGAGGAGTGCTCGGAGGCGTCTGAGTGGCTGGAGGAGTACCCGCTCCCGGTTCATACTGACTGGGATCCTTGATGATGATCATGTCGCCTGGTTTGATCTTATGATTCTCATCGGCAAATCCATTCCAGACGATCAAATCCTTGAGTTTGACACTATTATTGACCGAGATCCGGTACAGGTTATCCTGTGATTTGACCGTATAATAATACTCTTCGGGAAGCTGAACCCTCATTTGTTCCGTGACCGGTGGACTGGCGGGGGGCGGAGTGGGAGCAGGATCTCTGACCGGAGGAGGTGCCTGGGTTGGTTTGGGTTTAATCCGGAGTACCTGTCCTATTTGTAAGTTGCTGGTTTTCAGATTGTTCAATCGTTTGAGCTCATCCACCGAAACCCCGTATTTACGGCTCAGCCCAGACAAGGTTTCTCCCTTCTGTACCGTATGTTTTTGATATTCAGTGGTCTGTGCCCACAAGCTTTGAAGGATCAGGAACAGCAGGACCGCCAACAGCGCTCTACCTGATCTGAAAATCATTATGATCTCCACAATGGTGGCATAACGTCGTTTCCAGCGAATCAACCACCGCATAATCAGTCCCGGCTTCGACCTCCCGGATAAACCTTGCCAGATCGTCCGCTTCCCCGCCGGCAATGACCAGTACACTGCCATCAGGTCTGTTCCGGACGTAGCCCCTGATCTGATGCCGGTGGGCGCATTGCATCACAAACCACCGGAATCCTACTCCCTGAACTCGTCCACGGGCGATCAATTCCTTACAAAGCATTCTTTTCTCATTTTTGGCATTTTTTTCCTGATATTTGAGCTCAGTAAATCTGTCAAGTTTGAATATGACGACAGCCCCCTAACTGGGTATCATAAGGATATTTCTGCTGATCTGCCTACTTGAAAGATACTCTTGGCATATTGTTTGATCCCCGCAATGTCACTTTTATACTAATTACTTGCTATTTATCCACTTACCTCAGCGTAATTGCCTCTTCCTTGCTTCATTACCTTAGTATAACCTTAGTATAACCTTACGGTTGTAAGGTTATACTAAGGTTATACTAAGGTAATGAAGCAAGGAGGATATCTGGTATTTCCTGATTTTAGTTGACAACTAAAGTGAGGAGATAAGATGAAACGCAATGCAAAGAAAGTAGTTAGGTACACTAACAGCTTTAAGAACTTTATAGTACATGCAGTTGTGCGAGATGGACA
>VGPI01000031.1 GCA_016875595.1 Candidatus Cloacimonadota bacterium | reverse complement strand
GATATTGGGGCTGATATTGCAGGACAAGGGGATTCGTATTCCCGGAGGTGGTCTGCTGGCGTATTATATTGCCATGGTTTATTCATCTGCCGTGGCATTTAAAAATTTCTTGATGAACAAGAACTATGGGATGTGGAAGCCCGTCCGGTAAATGAAGGATGCGAGTTCAACTCCGTACGGTTATGGGTAGATACTCTGATCACAGCAGAAATGTGATTTGCCATATCCGCTGCGGTGAGTGAATGTATCCGATTAAATATATGGAGATTAGGATATGAAAACCCTGAAATTTGGCCTCATCGGCTGTGGCCGGATCTCAAAGAACCACTTTGAAGCGATCCAGCAGATCCCCGATGCCGAATTCTCGGCTGTGGCGGATCTCGATCGCAGCCGCGCTGAACATGCGGCTGAGTTGTATAAGATCCCGGCGGTCTATACGGACTACATGGAGATGCTGGAAACCGAAAAACTGAATGCGGTGTCGATCTGCACTCCCAGCGGGATGCATCCGCAAATGGGGATCGATGTTGCCAGCCACAAGATGAACGTCATCACCGAAAAACCGATGGCGATCAATATCGCTGCCGCTGACGCCCTGATCAAAGCCTGCGACAAGCACAAAGTGCATCTCTTCGTAGTCAAGCAGAACCGCCTGAACAATACGTTGCAACTTTTGAAAAGCGCCATGGACAAGAACCGTTTCGGCAAGATCTTCCTCGCTCAGAGCAACGTCTTCTGGCAACGCCCCCAATCCTATTATGCCTCCGCCAAGTGGCGCGGCACCTGGGAATTTGACGGCGGCGCTTTTATGAACCAGGCAAGTCATTACGTGGATGCCTTGTGCTGGCTCCTGGGTAATGTCGAATCCGTCATGGCTTATACCGCCACCATGGAACGCAGGATCGAAGCCGAGGACAGCGGGTGTGCCCTGCTCCATTTCCGGAGCGGTTCGATCGCCTCCATCAATGTCACCATGCTCACCTACCCCAAAAACTTCGAGGGCTCCATCACCATCATCGGTGAAAAAGGCACCGTCAAGGTCGGCGGGATCGCCGTCAACAAGATCGAGAAATGGGAATTTGATGAATACGACGATGACGACCGTATGGCTCTCGATGCCAATTATCAACCTCCCAACGTCTATGGCTTTGGCCACACTCCCTATTACCACAATGTGGTCGATGTCCTGCTGGGTAGGGCAGAACCCAAAACTGACGGCAGAGACGGACGCAAATCGGTCGAAGTGATCCAGGCGATCTATCAGTCCGCCAAAATGGGCAAAAAGATATCCCTGCCGTTGTAAGATCAGATAACTACTGACCGCGGTTTGGCATTCCCCAGGCGATTTCTGCCCGTGTAAGGACATCTCCGGGAACCGTTAGGTTGGTTCTTACCCATCGAATGACCGCCACCTGCCTCTCAATTGTTTTAAGTGCATATTCCTTTATATTACAACCATTTAATTGTTGTCTCAGCCGGAAGTACCAAAATAAAATTGAAAAAAGCTTGACAAAAATACGCCTGTGTACGCTTGGTATGGGCAGAAGTGATATACTGGGGTGGATTGTGGCATGATACACAGGTATCATGTCGTTTGAGACCTCGTCACCACCATAGAGTGTGAAATGGAATAAGATCTCCGGAAACCGGACATGCTTATCTTGATGGTTGTTCTAACAATAAGAAAAGAAAGGAGTTATGCTTATGAAAAAAGCACTGCTAACTGTGATCGGTATCATCACCATGTTGATGCTTACCATGTCTTTGACGGGTACTTTGCTCATCAATCCGGACCAGGCCGGTGGCTTCGAACTGGGAGACGGTTCCTTCGGCGCTAATGGCTGGACACTGGTAAATGGTACCCAAGTCAATTATTGGGCAACCGGAACGGCCGCTCCCGGCTATTCTGGCAACCGGGCTGCCTTCGTGACCAATAACGGTACAAATTGGACTTATACTTTATCAACTGCCTCAAACCAAGTCGTCTATTTCTGGCGTGAGGTCACCTTCCCGGGTGGCGAAGGCGACATCCAATTGACTTTTGACTATCGCGGAACCGGTGAATCCATCTACGATTATCTCAGGGTATTCCTTGTTCCAACCACCCAGACCATTACCGCCGGAACTCTATTGAGCACTGGAAGGATCGGTTTGGAGTATTACAATCTGACTCCTGATTGGATCAAAACCGGCATTACCATTTCGGCATCCGAAGCCGGTCAAACCAGAAGATTGGTGTTTTGCTGGCGAAATGACACTTCCACCGGATATAACCCACCCCTCGCTATCGACAATATCAAACTTACCTCCAATCCGAGCACCCCGTTGAGCGGTACGTATTACATCGACAATACTCAAGCCACCGGCGGACAGTATTTCAATAACTTCGTCGATGCCATCCTGTCCCTGAACAACAATGGCGTTACCGGATCCTCCACTTTCCACGTCACTTCGGGACAGACCTTCAAAAATTATCCGCCTCATATCACCGCAACCGGGACCCCCGGTGCGCTGATCGCATTCCAGAAAAGCGGCTCCAATGCCAATCCGAAGATTCAGTGTAATGGGCATGGATCCACCACACCTATCCGGGCTGCCATCGCCATTGGCGGCGGTGACTACTTCACCTTTGACGGGATTGACATAGAGTTATTGGGAGGAGTGGAGACAAGTTTAGGAGTTTTCACGTATCCCCTGGAGCATGGCTACTACATTTACAATGCCGCTGCCGGCAACGGCGCTCAATCCAACACGATCAAAAACAGCAAGATCGTGCTTGACCGCCGCAATACCAGCACCCGCCCCATTTATCAGAATGTTGCCGTAACGCCAACCTCGGCAGCCGGTGCCAATTCTTCCAACGTTTATGACAACATCGTCGCCGAAAACGTCAATGCCGGTATCTATCTGCGCGGGAATGCTACCTGGCCTGACAATGCCTGTCAGATCAAGAACAGCATTATGGGCTCCACCACAGCCAATGACATCGGCAATTCCTCCGCTCAGACCTGGGGTATCCGCGTTGATTCCGGCTCCAACACGACCATTGACAAAAACATCATCCGCAATGTGACCGGAACCAGCACTTCCGCCGTGGATGGTATCTTTGTTTCCAATACCGGCAGCTCCACCGTCAGTGTCGGATTGCAACAGATCAGCAACAACCGCGTCTATAACCTCAATAATACCAACACAGGCGCCGGCAGAGTGTGCGGCATCAGAGCCAGTATCACCAACCATGCCAGCAGTTCCTCCAGGATCTTCAATAATATGATCTGGGGTCTGAACAGCGCATCCACATCCACCACATCCCGCCGTATCATTGGTATCTTAGCCCAGGATACCGGATCAGGAACCGCCGGGGCTAACAATGTGGACTTCAATAGCGTCCTGATCGATCACAGCAATCTGGCGACCGTCAGTGCCGCCTACGAGATCGGAACCACCTCCGGTTCCATCATCAGAACCCGCAACAATATCTTTGCCAATTTCACCGCCAGTCAGACCGGCAGCGCCTATCACGTTGCCTGGGCTTCAACGGCCACCAATCTGATCGGCAACGCCGGTTCCATCTCCGACAATAACGTGCTATATATCCACAATACCAGCAACGGCTATGTTGGCAGAGGTTCAGCCACGAACTATTCCACTCTCATCGACTGGCAGACGGCAATGAGCAACGACTTGAACAGCCGTGGTTCCAATCCCCGCTTCGATTCTGCCAATCCGCTCTATATCGTCACCGATATTGCCACTCCGGTGGAGGGGAACGGTTCCTTCTTTGGCGGAGCCATCGACTGGGTGCTGTATGACATCGATGGCAATCGTGCCGTGAGAAGCGATCCTCCCGATATCGGCGCTCATGAAGGTAATTTTGAACGGGAAGTGGAGTGCGTTCCACCTCTTGCCCAACCTACCGCTCTCATCCTTGTTCCCGCTTCTACTTCCATTGCCGGTAGTTTTACTGCCAGCGATGCCGAGGCATACCTCGTGGTCAGGCATACCGATAGTTCTCACGATACCCCGCCTACCGACCGCACCTGGTATTCAGCCGGCAACGATCTGGGCAATGGCAGGATCGTCAGCGCCTCGGCATCAACTTCATTTACCGCCTCCGGACTTACTGAGGAAACACTCTATTACTTCACGGTTTATGCCTACAATACCAGTGGATTGAACGCTCCCGCCTACCTCACCGCCGATCCGCTAACCGGATCGATGCAAACCCTGCCGCCTGTTCCCGATCAACCCGGTTCACTAACCGCCACTGCCCTCAGTTACACCGTGATCCAGATCAATGCCACAGCCAACGCCAATGATAACAACATCATGGTGGCTTGGAACACTACCAGCTCATTCGGTGTGCCTTTGTCTTCCGGCTATACTGTTGGTCAATCCATCACCGGCGGTGGTACTGTGCTGTATATGGGACCCGCATCCGGGTTTCCCATCAACCACCCTGACCGGAGTGAAGGAACCACCTACTACTACCGTGCCTGGAGCTATATCACGGCGGAAAGAGCCACTTATTACGTATTCTCCTCGTTGTCCCGCTCTGCCAATGCCACCACTCCCCTCACTCCGGTCAGCGTCCCTCATACTCAGGATTTTGAAGTTATCAGCGCTGCCGGTCAATTCCCGACCGGTTGGACTCAGGCCGGCACCAGATGGTCTTCTCAGGTCAGCATCCCTTCACCGTCATACAATCGTGGACCTCGTAGCGGCACCGATTATCTGACCTGTATGTGGAGTTCCACCACCAGCGATTGGATGTTTTCCCGCGGTATTTCGCTCGAGCAGGGAAGGACTTATGATCTTGGGATCTGGTACAATACTGATGGTTATACCGGCTGGACTTCCTTCAAGATGAGTATCGGCACTACCGCTACCGGCGGTGGTATGACTACCCAGCTTGCGATTGTCAATAGCCCGATCAACATGGCATACCAGCAATTGACCGGTTCTTTCAGCCCGCCCGATAACGGTGTTTATTACGTCGGCTTCCAGGTGATCGCCACCGGAAACCCCTGGTATATGTCGTTTGACGATTTCTCCATTGACATTGCTATTACTTATCCCTTGCCCCCTACCACTCCGTCACCTGCTCATCTTTCTACCGGCAGGTCCCTCAATCAGGATCTGGGCTGGGTAAACCACGGCACAACCACCAAAGTGGACGTCTATTTCAGCACCAACCAGACGGCTGTGATCAACAAGGATGTCTCTGCCCGTGTAGCGTCAAACCAGACCTCACCCCTGAATAGCTATGAACTGCCCGCCCTGGATTACAGCACCACTTATTACTGGCGCATCGTTGCCAAGAACGACATTGACGAAACTGCCGACAGCGACGTCTGGCAATTTGCCACCATGGCTGATCCCACGATCTATGAACTGCCGCATATCACTACGCTCTCCGAAGCAGTTCCAGCCGAGAACTGGTATCAGGTGAACAGTGGCACCGGAATTACTCCCAGATGGGGTACAAACAGCAGTGCCAATGCCGGAGGTACAGCACCAGAGTTCAGATGTGCATGGCAGAGTGTTAATCCAGGCACCACTCGCTTGGTCTCACCTCCTGTTTTTATCGACGGTCTCACGACTCTGGTTGTCAAATACCGCCAGCAGATCGATGATTATGCCGCCGGCTGTACATTCAAGTTCCGTTACAGTTTCGATGAAACGGCTTTCACCAATCTCTGGACCCAGGCATCTGCCGGTGATGTCACCTATCCTGCCGAAGAAAAAGTCTATACTCTCGATCTGACTCAAGCAGAGTTCGAGGGCAAAGAGCGCATCTTCTTCGGGTGGGAAATCGAAGGTAACCTGTTTCAGTTTGACTACTGGTATATTGATAATGTCAAGTTCCTGCACGACAACAACGAGATCAACCAAACAATCGTTGCCGGTAACCAAGCGTCTGTCGTCATCCCGGTTATCGAGATCAATGGCGTACCTCAGACCAACCCGACCACCGTTAACATTACTCCGCTTACCAACGGTGCCGTGGTCAATGCCAGCGTGACTTATCAACCCTCGCATATTTCTACTCCGGTGAATGCTGGTTTGACCGTCATGCTTAGCGGAACCGATTTCAACAACAGCACTGTAACCGTGAACCACAACCTTGGGTTTATTCCCATGGAGATCGGTTACCGGCTTGGTAACGGACCACTGACCATCGTTCCCGAGCAACCCGGTTGGACTGATATTAGTAGTTTCTTTGACATCTACTTTGAAGGTTTCAAAGGACCGGATGATGTGTACGTGTTCTTCCCGATGGAAGAGGATCAGCCCCTGCCGGTCGATCTCTCCTCCTTCACTGC
The DNA here is from genome assembly GCA_016875595.1 of Candidatus Cloacimonadota bacterium. Classification (GTDB taxonomy): domain Bacteria; phylum Cloacimonadota; class Cloacimonadia; order Cloacimonadales; family Cloacimonadaceae; genus VGPI01. Next base: position 7,411 of record VGPI01000031.1, on the reverse strand, counting down.
CGTGCTGACCGCCGAAATGTTCGTCCGCCTGGCTTGGACTGCCGAATCTGAGAACAATCACCTCGGCTACAATGTCCTGCGCAGTAATATCCGTGATCTGGAAAGTGCCCTGACCCTCAATCCCTCCCTGATCACCGATGGTACATCAAACGGCACTCAGATCAATTACGTCTTCACCGATACTGAGATCGAGAACAACAACCAGTATTACTACTGGCTGGAAAGCGTGTCCTTGAACGGCCACAGCCAGTTCTACGGACCACTGACGGTTACCGTCGGCGATCCCGGCGACGATCCCGGCACTCCCGATATTCCTTTGGTAACAGCGTTGCTCAATGCCTATCCCAATCCCTTCAATCCGAGCACGGCCATCCGGTACTCCCTCAAGGAAGCCACCAAAGTGAATGTGGTGATCTTCAACCTCAAAGGACAGGTGATCCGTCACTTCAAAACCGATCATGCCACCCCCGGATTCTACCAGTTCGTCTGGGATGGTAAGGACAGCAAAGGCAATGCCGTCAGCAGCGGTGTCTATTTCTACCGCATGACCGCCGGCAAATACACTTCCACCAAGAAACTGATGCTCGTCAAATAAGCATCAGCGAGCATAATTGCCCTCCAGCGGTACGGATTCATATCCGTACCGCTCTTTTTTGCGTCCTCCTTGCTTGATTACCTTAGTATAACCTTAGTATAACCTTACGACCGTAAGGTTATACTAAGGTTATACTAAGGTAATCAAGCAAGGAGGACAGGAAAAACTTGACAGGGGCATAAAACGAAATATGCGGGTAAAAAAGACGGAACCGGTCAGGATGGGATAGAGGAATGGAATTGAACCGGATCATGTTTCTGACCGGTGCGCCACAGCAGAGTATGAGAGGTAAGCAATGAAGTATGCCTGGCGGAATGACGCCTTTGCCAAAGTTACGGGACGGGCAAGATATGCCGATGATATCAAGATGCCCGGTCTGTGCCATGCGGTACCGGTTTATGCCGATGCCGTTCATGCCCGATTGCTGCGGATCGATCCGGAAGCAGCGGGAAAAAGTCCGGGAGTGCTGGGCGTATTTACGGCGGCGGATATTCCCGGAACCGTCAAATTTGGTCAGATCATCCGCGACTGTCCCACTCTGGCAGGGGACAAGATCCGCTGTCATGGCGACGTGATCGCTCTGGTGGTGGCGGAGACCAGAGCCCAGGCGATGGTGGCAGGCGACCTGGTCAAGTGTGAAATCGAGGATTTGCCGGCTTTGACCGATCCCGAACAGGCGCTGGCTCCGGATGCGATCCTGATCCATGCAGAGCTGGGAACCAATCTGGTCAATGAGCACAGCGTGCGCCGGGGGGACGTCTCTGCCGGTGAAACCGCCTCCGAATATATTATTGCAGCGGAAGTTACCACCAGCCGGATCGAACATTCCTATCTGGAACCGGAAGCCGCGGTGGCGTTAGTGCGTCCGGATGGCGTGGTCGAGATCCACGGCAGTATGCAGCATCCCTTTTCCACCCGCCGTTTTGTGGCGTCCACTTTGGGCTTGCCTTTGGCACAGGTGGAGGTGACCGGCACTCCGATGGGCGGTGGATTTGGCGGCAAGGATGATACGGCGGCGCTGGTGTGTGCCCGGGCGGCCTTGTGTGCCTGGCTGCTCAAGCGTCCGGTGAAAATCACTTATACCCGGGAATGGTCGATGCGGGAGAGCTATAAACGCCACCCTTACCGGATGCGGTATCGGATGGGATTGGATGCGGAGGGGAGGATCCGGTTCGTATATGTGGACATGCTGGCGGATGGCGGTGCCTATTGTTCGGTCTCGCCCTGGGTTACCTGGCGTTCCACGGTTCAGTGTTGCGGGGCTTATGAGGTGCCCAATGTCCATTGTGACGTGCGCGCGGTCTATACGAACAATGTTTTTTGCGGGGCGATGCGGGGTTTTGGCTCGCCGCAGGTGAATTTTGCCATCGAGCAATTGATCGAGATCGCCGGGCAAAAAGCCGGACTGGATGAGATCACGATCCGGCGGCGGAATATGCTGCAGCAGGATTCCGTGACCGTCACCGGTCAGCAGTTGAGCGGGCATACCGTCTCGCTCCGGCAGGTGATGGACCGCGTTCTCGCGGAAATTGACTATGTGAATAAACGGCAGAACTGCAGTTTTGGAGATCCGGAAGCGGAGGAATGGTATGGCATCGGCTTTGCCATCAGTTATCGCGGGATGAGTTTGGGCGCTGAGGGAACGGATTTTAACAGCGCTATCATCAGCATCCAGCCGGATGGCTCGGTGATCCTGGAGACCGGCATCCACGAGAACGGTCAGGGCTCAGAATCTGCCATGATCCTTCTGGCAGCCGAACATCTGGGCATCGATAAAAACCGCATTGTCTACCGGCGCTCATCCACCTCCACGATACCGGATGGCGGGACAACCGTTGCCTCCCGCGGAACCTTGATGGGTGGTGGTGCCGTGGTCGATGCCTGTCATATTATCCAGGACAAGATCGGCGCCATCATCCGGCGCAAACTGGCGGTGGATCCGGCGCATCTGCTTTTCCGGGAAGGTTTTATCTATGATGAGGCAAGTGCCAGGCGGCTTTGCAGTTTCAATGAAGCCATCGGCTGGTGCTATCAGATGCAGGAATATCCCTATGCCTTTGGCGTGTTCAAAGCGCCACAGGTGAGCTGGGATGAACATACCGGACAGGGAAATGCCTATTTTACCTGGGTTTATGGCTGCCAGGCAGTGGAACTCAAGGTCGTCCCCAAGACCGGGCAGGTGGTGCTCCTGAATATGGTGGCGGCGCATGATATCGGCAACGCGGTCAATCCGGCAATGCTCTCAGGTCAGTTCTATGGCGGGATGGCAATGGGTACCGGTTATGCCTTGTTTGAGGAATTCCGGCACCAGGATGGCAAAGGGATCAGCAGCAATTTCCACAACTACCGCATCCCCCGGGCGACCGATCTGCCGCCGATGACCGCCATTATCGTGGAAAACCCCGATCCGCTGTCACCATCGGGGGCTAAAGGGATTGGCGAACCCACCAATGAATTGATGGCTCCGGCGATCGCTAATGCGCTCTATCGCGCCACCGGCAAACGCTATCTGAAACAACCGATCCAACCCGATCGTAGGGGCGCTTTCCCTCAGCGCCCCAAGGAAAATCTATCAACTCCAGAGTTGGGCGATGGGTCGCTTCCGGAGAGCGACTCTACGGATAGGATCAAGGAGGACTAACATGGCGGAAACTGTGACAATAAACAGACATAACTATCAGATAACCGATGCTATAATGGAGCGTCAACTGCTGGACTGGCTGCGCGAAGACCTGGATCTGACCGGCACCAAGAACGGCTGTAATATCGGTGTCTGCGGCGCATGCACGATCCTGGTGGACGGAGCACCCAGACGCGCTTGTAAACTGCTGCTGAAAGACGTGACCGGAAAGGATGTCATCACCATCGAGGGTCTTACTCCCGCCGATGGCTCTTTACATCCGGTGCAGCAGGCATTTGTCGATGCCGGAGCGATCCAATGCGGATTCTGTACGCCGGGAATGGTCTTGACGGCTTATGCCCTGCTTAAAAAGTGTCCCCAACCGACCCCTGCGGATATCCGACAAGCGATCAAAGGCAATCTGTGCCGTTGCACGGGTTATCAGCAGATCATTGATGCGGTCATGCTGGCAGCGGATCGCATGACCAAGCAAAAGAGGTAAATTATGGATAAATATGATGATAAGTACATCGTAAGCAGATTGAAAGAACTGCGCCAACTCACGCCGGCGCTGTATGGCAAGGACTTCCTGCTGACCTGGGAACAGAGCATGGACACACTCCGGGCAGTGATGCTGACCGCAGAGATCATGCAGGCATTGCATTGGCGGAAAGCCCCGTTTAGGATCTTTGATTATGGCTTGGGGATATCCATCTTTCGGGATAATTCCACGCGGACACGCTTCAGTTTTGCCTCGGCGATGAGTGCATTGGGGCTTACGCTTTCCGAGCTGGACGAGGTCAAGAGCCAGATCGCACATGGCGAAACGGTGCGCGAAACGGCGAATATGATCTCGTTTTTGACCGAAGTGATCGGTATCCGGGATGACATGTACCTCGGTGAGGGTCATTCTTATATGCAGGAAGTGGCGGAGGCAGTGACCGATGGCTTTGCCCATGGCGTTCTGGCACAGCGTCCGACGCTGGTGAATCTGCAGTGTGATCTGGATCATCCCACGCAAAGTATTTCCGACCTGCTCAAACTCAAGGATTATTTCGGCGGCTGGGATGCGCTCCGTGGTAAAAAGATCGCCATGAGCTGGGCATATTCACCGAGTTATGGCAAGCCCTTGTCCGTCCCGCAGGGTGTGATCAATCTGATGACCCGCCTGGGGATGAATGTCGTATTGGCTTATCCGGAGGGTTATGATCTGGTGCCGCAGACGATTATCTCCGCTCAGACCTTTGCTGATCAAAGCGGTGGGGACTTCCGCATCACGCATTCGATGGCGGAGGCATTTGCCGATGCTGATGTCGTCTATCCCAAGTCTTGGGCGCCGATGGCAGTGATGCAACAACGCACGGAACTGCTCAAAAACCGTGACAAAGACGGGCTGGCAGCGCTTGAAAAACAATGTCTGGCGGAAAATGCCCGGCACATGGACTGGGAATGTACCGAAGCGATGATGAAACTGACCCGGGCAGGCAATGCGCTTTATGAACACTGCCTGCCGGCTGATATCAGCGGCGTGTCCTGCGCCCAAGGTGAAGTCAGCCAAGCCGTCTTTGAGAAATACCGGCTGCACACCTATCAGGAAGCAGGGTATAAACCCTTCGTCATCGCTGCCATGGTCTTTGTGTCCAAACTGCAGGATCCTGCCTCCAAGTTGCAGAGATTTTATCATCTCTCCTCCGATGTACCCTTATGATCCTGGTGGTGCTGATTCCAATCCGCCCTTCCCGGATTCAGATAAGTAAAACTGGATTCCAGCCGGTGCTGGAATGACGAAAAGGATATTGATAAATGCCCAAGATTATTACACATACTTATCCCGCGACCATCGCCCGCAATGCGCGGCGCTGTAAGGAACGCGGGATCATCCTGCCCACCTTTGTCGAGATGAAGGATCCCAATCTGATCCCTCAGCCGATCAAAGATAAATTGCCCGCCATCGGGCTCTGGGACGTTGATCCGCTCAATCTCTTCCGGATCAACTGGAAAAACGACATCGACACGGGTCTGTTTGGCAAGGTCAATTACCTGGAGATACCCGCAGCCCTTAGCGGAGTGAAAGCGCGGATCATCGGACTGGTGGGAAAGTACTTTCCGACCGGAGCACATAAGGTAGGCGCGGCTTATGGCTGTCTGGCGCCCCGGTTAGTGAGCGGGGAATTTGATCCCGAGATCCATAAGGCGGTCTGGCCCTCCACCGGTAACTATTGCCGTGGCGGTGCCTTTGACTGTGCGCTGCTGGATTGTCCCGCGGTGGCTATCCTGCCGGAAGAGATGTCGCAGGAACGCTTTACCTGGTTGCGTGAGATCGGATCGGAGGTGATTGCCACTCCCGGGTGTGAATCCAACGTCAAGGAGATCTATGACAAATGCCATGAACTGAGACGTGATCCCCAATACGTGATCCTCAACCAGTTCGACGAATTTGGCAATGTCCTCTTTCACTATCATATCACCGGCTCGGCAATCGCGGAGGTCTTTGAGGAGATCTGCAGAGTGCAGATGGAAAGCGCTCCTGCGGACATATCCAGATCCCTACGCCTTGCCGCCTATATCTCCGCTACCGGATCTGCCGGAACCATTGCCGCCGGAGATCACCTGAAAAAGCACTTTCCGCGGATGAAGACCGTTGCCACGGAAGCATACGAATGCCCGACCATCCTGATGAATGGCTTTGGCGGACACCGCATCGAAGGTATCGGCGACAAACACATCCCCTGGGTGCACAATGTCCGGAATACCGACGCGGTGGCAGCCATCCGGGATGAGGACTGCATGCGCTTGCTCCGGCTCTTCAATGAAGACAAGGGCAGGGATATGCTGATCGGGGAAGGCTTCAGTCCTGCGCTTGTCCAGTCCCTCGATCTGCTGGGCATTTCCTCCATCTGTAACCTTCTGGCAGCGATCAAGACGGCAAAGTACTTTGAGATGAATGAGGATGACGTCATCTTCACAGTGTTTACCGATTCTGCCGAGATGTATCAGTCACGTCTGGAAGAACTGACAGTGAATCATGGAGAGTATGACATCATGGCTGCAGCCAAAGATAAGAGTGCTTATCTGGACGCTCAGAGTTATGATAACTTCCTGGAACTCGGCTATCGTGACCGGAAGCGTGTCCATAACCTCAAATACTACACCTGGGTGGAACAGCAGGGCAAGACCTATGAGGAATTGCTGAGGCAATGGGAACCGGAGTATTGGGACGAGACCTTTGAGCATAATGTCGTAGAAATCGATGAAGCCATCCGGAGATTCAACGCGCTTTGATGAGATAGTCGCCATCATCCCCGCCGCCGGTAAAGGCAGTCGCTATGGCATGCCCAAGGCAGAAGCAAAGATCAATGGCAGGACTTTTCTCGAACTGGTGACGGAGACCTTACACACGGCAGGCATTGATCGGATCATCACGGTCACCGGTATCGATACCCCAGATATGCTGGCTTCGATCAGGGTCGGAGTTACCCGGGCGAAAGAAGAAGCATCCGCTGGGATACCCATAGGGGGATATCTGATCTTCCCGGTGGATCATCCCCTGGTGCAGCCGGAGACAGTGATCTCTCTCTGCAACTGTTTCAGATCACATCCGGAGACGGTGATCATCCCTTGTTACATAGGGGCACTTTCCTCCCTCGGGGTGGCAAAATCTGTTTGCCACAACATGCGTCATAACAGGAAAAGCGGTCACCCCATCATCATCCCGGCGTCTCTTGACCTTGACCGGCAGGTCACTCGGGGCTTGAGCCAGATAATCCACGCTTCCCGGTTCCCGATCGTCCATATCGAGACCCATGATGCAAATGTGATCCGTAACTTGAATACTCCAGGCGACCTTGGTTCATAGCATACCTCACCGCCAAACATACTCTTAACCATTTTCTGCCCTCTGTGCTTTGACTCTTGAGTCGTACATGGCTGGGTATGACCGGATTGTAAAGAACAATTGATCGAATTCTGATTGATTTTGCATGTCATTCTCTCCCTTCAAATCATCCTGAACTCCATCCACGGGTGGAGGATACATATTTGGGAAGATGATCTATATCGTTGTAGATGATGCATATTCCGAAGTAAAAGAGCCACCCGTTCCGCAAGTTGAGAGCCACATCTCCGACAATAGAGAGCCACACCTCCGATCTAGAGAGCCATTAATAGATAGGAGTATATAACAAAACAAGATAGAC
>VGPI01000030.1 GCA_016875595.1 Candidatus Cloacimonadota bacterium | reverse complement strand
TTCCGTCAGCACCACCGGCGTGGTTTCATCATTGACCGGTGTGGTTTGGAATGTGTTTCCGGCTCGGTTATAGGTATTGAGGAAGCAATACCAGTTGTAGGTAAGAGCCGGGCGCTTGATATCGATCACATACATGCCGCTGTCATTGGGGATCACTATATCGAGATCCTGGTCACCGTCAACGTCTCCAACCGCGGCAGAGATTTTCACGTTTCCATGGATACGGATGGGGAAGTTTGGCGACTGAGTGCCATTCACCCGAACGGAATGGACATAGCCATTGGAATCGCCAAAGATGATCGAGGGCTGGTAATTGCCGTCAAAAGCGGCTACGACGGGGGTACATTCAGTATTGTTGCCTATGTTCATCGGGAAACCGGGAAGATCAGTGCCATTAGGATTCAAGACATAAATGGTACCGCTTCCGGATACGAGGATGATCTCTTTGGTGCCGTCGTTGTTCATATCAGCCAGAACGGTTCCACTTTTGATCTGGCTGCCGATATTTTTCGAGTAGAATAAAGAGCCATCATGATTGTAAGCCAGGAGTTGTCCGGCGGATGCGCTTGTGGCTACGAGGATCTCGGGTTGCGGATCGCCGTCGATATTAGCGATGGTGATCGGGTTTTGGGTGCCACTGCTCATGGTGACCGGAAACCCAGGGAGATTGGCGGCGGTCAGAGGATTGATCGCATGCAGTGAGCCCGTGATATTGCCACAGATGATGTCAAGGATGCCATCGCCATTGAGGTCGGCAATAGCCGGCGAGTTCAGAAAAGCATTATCAAGCGTGATGGGAAAATTGGGATAATCACCTCCGGTGGCGGTAAGAACAACGACCCTTCTCGTTTGGGTAACAATGATCACTTCGGAAATACCGTCGCCATTGAGGTCAGCGATAACCGGAGTTGAACGCAGGGTACCATATCCGGAGGCAGTCCATTGTAATTGACCTTGTCGATTGAGGCAGATAATGTTGCCATTCTGAAGGTTTGCCACGATATACTTGTCACTGTTGGCGCTGAGTTTTCCGATCGCAAGGGAGCCGATTATGGCAGAACCGGATTCGTAGGGAAATCCTGGTAGGTAGGTGGTTCCGTTGGCTTTGAGGGCGTGGATGCGTCCGGTGTGATCGCCAAAAATGATCTCCTTTTGTCCGTCAACATCAAGATCCCAGATGATGGGAGAGGTCTGTGTGGCTCCACCCAGGACTTTGGGCCAGCCCTGTTGAATCAAGGATAGATTTACACTGAAGGGAATGGTCTTGGTGTAGGGATATGCTCCGGTCTGGTTTGAACTGATGAACAGCTCAAATGGTATGGACTCGGAAGGAAGAGTGGAAACGGTCTGGAATTTGAACGGGGTTGAATGGTTCCACAACGACGATCCTGACCACAGGTTACCGAAGTTGGCAAGAGAATCGATGATTACGACACCGGGATAACTGCAACGCAAGGTCACTATCGTGTTCATCGATGGTTGCCATCCGAGACCGGTGAATTCGTCGATTACATTGTAGAGCATTGCTTTCAGACGGATCGTTTCGCCCGGATTGGGCACGCCATCTCCGTCACCGGTTAACTCTTCAAGGCTAAGATCCTCCAGTTCAAGATAGGGAATATTGTCGTACATCAATGCGGCGTAGGCATTTACTCTTCCACCCAGCTTTCCGGCATAGGTGGGATTGAGATGGTCGATGTAGTCGGCTGTTTCGATTATGCGTTGTTTCAATTGGGCGGGTGTCATTGTAGGATGCATGGACTTGATCAGAGCAGCTACGCCGGCGACCAGAGGTGAAGACATCGACGTTCCCTGATAGGAGTCATAGCCATTGCTGGCGATTATTGTGGATAGGATTGCGATCCCGGGAGCGGAAACGCCAATGTTGACCCCATAATCCGAGAAATAGGTCTTGATATCGTTTTGGTCGGTGGCAGCCACAGAGAGAGCATTGGTGCAGTCAGCGGGATAATCCTGATAACTGGCAGTGTGCTCAGTATTGTTGTTACCTGCTGCGGTTACGACCAGAGCGCCCAGGTTATAGGCGTAAGTAACGATCTGATTTGCATAAGCACCGCCACCTGGACCGCCCCAACTGGCATTGATGACGTCAGCGCCGATCTCCGCAGCATACTTGATCTGATCATAACCAAAGGAAATACCGGTCGAGGGAGATGTATTGGATGAGCCTTTGCAGGACAGGATCGAGACATTGGGAGCAGAACCAGTGACACCAATGCCGTTATTGCCGACTGCGGCGGCACATCCGGCAACGTGGGTGCCATGATCGTTGAGAGTATAATTCTGCATTGGATTGTTGTCGGAATTGTAGAAATCCCAGCCAACCAGGTCGTCAATCTTGTTACCGCCTTCACCGGCATCGACTCCGTTGCCTCCACTGATTGTACCTGCGTCCCAATTGATGGTCATACCGGGTGATTCAGCGGGATTGATCCAGATATTTGCCCGAAGGTCAGGATGATTCCATTTGACACCGGAATCAGTGATCGCCACGAGAACGTTACGAGAGCCCAGAGTCCAGTCCCATGCTTCAAACAGGCGCATCCGGTTGAGGGCATATTGTTGTGTGATCATAGGATCATTGGGAGTGAACCGGGTGCGGTTGATCGTCTCAAACTCCGCATAATGCAGGTTCTGCTCTTTACTCAGGGCAGCCACTGCTTCGTCCATAAGATCATCTGATTCCAGATAGATACGATATACATTCTGCAGATACCTGCCATTGTCATTCCAGGTGGGGACTTTAACGTAAGGATGCGCCTGCACCATGTCCACGATCCGGAACCGCTCTGCCAACAGGTCAAATGAAGCAAGCCCGGTTCTTACAGTTCCGTCATTGATGGAAAAATCGATCTTACCCTCCGGATTGCCCACAGCATCCAAGGTAAAACAGGCGATGATCGTTCTGGATTCAAAGTAATAAGGGTCAAACCTGAGTGCCGGCAGAAGACAGACGCCGGTCAGCAGCAACAGGCCGATAAATGTGCTTAGTCGTTTCATTAGTACCTCATAAAGGTTTTTTTACATGTTTTCAGGCAGTGCGATTTAGTCAATCATTTTTATCCTGATTATCGGCTCAGTAGCGGATAAGTTCCTCTTTTTGGGCAAATTGTCTCACAAATGCACTTCGGAGCAGGGCATGCTTTTCATCTCCAAGATCGGGATCGTGGCGGATGATCTCAAAGGCATCGATGCGGGCATACTTCAGGATCTCGCTATCCCGGGCAAGATTGGCAAAGCGAAAGCGGGGGAGACCCGATTGATCGGTGCCGAAGTATTCGCCGGGACCACGTAATTCGAGGTCTTTCTCGGCGATGGCAAATCCGTCATTGGTGCCGGATATCGTGGTCAAGCGTTCTCTGCCGATCGCACTGATCGGGTAATGCTCTATCAGATAGCACCAGGATTGAGCGGCTCCGCGTCCCACCCGACCGCGTAACTGATGCAACTGAGCCAGACCAAAGCGCTCGGCATGTTCCACGATCATCACGGTGGCATTGGGGACGTCCACCCCTACTTCGATGACCGTGGTGGAAACCAGGATATTGATCCGGTTCTCCTTGAAGTCCTGCATAATGGCATCTTTGTCGCGGTTCTTCATTCTGCCATGCAACAGTGCTGTCCGATACTCCGGAAAGACCTTGCCGGAGACGTGTTCAAAGAGGCGTTGGGCATCGATCAGATCCACCTTTTCGGATTCCTCGATCAGGGGACAGACGATATACACCTGTCTTCCGGCTGCAAGTTCTTTTCGCACTTGCGCATAGACCAGGTCGATCTTGGCGGAAGAACGGATAAAGGTATTGACCGGCTTGCGGTTGGGAGGCAGTTCATCGATGGTGCTCACTTCCAGGTCGCCATATACCGTCATGGACAGCGAACGGGGGATAGGTGTGGCGGAAAGATAGAGCAGATCGGGATGTTTCCCCTTTCTCGAGAGCAAGGCGCGTTGTTCCACCCCAAAGCGATGTTGTTCATCCACAGCCACGAATCCGAGATCATTGTAGTTCACATCATCCTGGATCAGGGCATGAGTGCCGATTATGACCTGTGCTTCCCCACTATTGATCATGGATATGGTCTGCGATTTACCTTTGTAGCTGCCACCTTTGAGCAGGCACACGGTGACCGGCAGATTCTGTAACAGAGCAGTGATGTTGCGGTGGTGCTGTTCCGCCAGAATCTCAGTGGGAGTCATCAACGCCGCCTGATATCCATTTTCCACTGCCAGGAGCATGGCGATGAGGGTGACCACCGTCTTGCCTGATCCCACGTCTCCTTGCAGCAACCGCGACATCTGAACCGGCGTGGTCATATCGTCAAAGATCTCACGCAGGACCCGTTTCTGGGCAGCGGTCAAGGTAAATGGTAGCTGTTCATAAAGTTTACGGGTCAGTTCCCGTTTGTTTATCATGGCAATACCCAGTGATTCTGACAGATGAAAATGCTTATGCCTTGCCCACAGCAATTGAAGAAAGAGGAATTCCTCATAGACGAAGCGCATCCGGACCTGCTCCACCTGCTCGGGATGGGAGGTGAAATGCATCATTTGCAATGCTTTGTGCATTTCCGGAAAGCGATACTTAGCGCTCAGGAACGGGGGTATTGATTCCACAATCAAGCCGGCATATTGCTCAAACACCTGATGGATCAGATGCCGGAAGAAGCTCTGCGTTAGGTTACCGCTCAGATGATAGACCGGCAGGACGGGGCGGGTCTTCCAGAAGTCGTCTTCCATTTGCGTATCGGATATGATCTCGATCTCCGGATGAACGATTTGCAATTGACCATTATACTCGCTGACGGTTCCATTGATCCATACCGTCATCCCTTGGTGGAAGCTTTTCTCATAGATCAGAGGATAATTGAACCAGGTGCAGGTGATGCAGGACTTTCCATCGCTAACGCCGAGGTTGAGTTGCTTCTGGTTACGCGAGGTAAGGCGTATGTCGATCCAGCTGATCATCACCGCCAAAGCCACTTTCATCCCCGGTTCGAGCTCATAAATAGCGGGATTGACGTCACGGCGGATATACTGGCAGGGAAAGAACCGCATCAGATCCCAGACACTGACAATGCCGAGATTTGCCATCCATCTTGATCGTACTTCACCCACGCCCTTGAGGTATTTGACCGGCATCTGCAGGTCTTTTTCCGGTCTGGCTTTGATCTTGTTTTCCGGTGCGACGTAATCATCATTCATAGAGGGACAAACTCTCAGAGTGTCGGAGGTGAGGCAAGCAATTTTTTCTTGACCATAGAGCTAATGCCGGTTACATTGCCCCCAGAGAGTAGCTATTGAAGCGAACTGATTGTATTTTTTGAATTTACGAAATGAAAAACAAACCAAGCAGAATAAGAGGAGAATTCAATGAAAATGATCAGGATAGTATTTATTCTGGCAATAGCCCTGAGCGTTGCTGCCTGTGCTTTTGCCCGAATTCCTGTCGTTGACGCCGATGGCACCAGCCCCTTTGTCAAAGTAGTGCGTGATGTCCGCGAATCCGTGGTGCAGATCCGGGTGGAAGCCCAAGTGGTAGTACAAAACTTTCGCAATCCCTTTTTTGACGATCCGTTCTTCCGCTATTTCTTTCCGGAGACACCACGTCAGCAGCAGCGTCCGGTAACCTCTATGGGAAGCGGTTTTATCTATGAATTCAATCCCACTACGCGGGAAGCCTTCATCATGACCAACAGCCATGTCGTGGATAAGGGCAAGGATGGAACGATCACCGTCACTCTGGCGGACAAAGTGTCTTACACTGCCACGATTGTCGGGTTTGATCCCCAGACCGATGTAGCCGTCATCAAGATCACGCTGAGCGAACAGGAGAAGATCACCATCGCGCCTTTGGGCGATTCCGCCAATCTGGAGATCGGGGAATGGGCGATCGCCATCGGTAATCCCTTTGGCAATATCGGGTTAGACCGGACGGTCACAGTCGGAGTTATTTCCGCTATTGGCAGAGCCAATCTTGACTTTGGTACCAATTCACCGATTTACCAAGATTACATCCAGACCGATGCCGCCATCAATCCCGGCAATTCCGGCGGTCCGCTGCTCAATATCAAAGGTGAGGTGATCGGGATAAACTCTGCCATCACCAGCACCAGCGGCGGTAATATCGGGATTGGCTTTGCTATTCCGATCAACCTTGCCAAGCGGGTGGTAGATGATCTGGTGGCGGAAGGTAAGGTGACCCGCGCCTACATCGGCATCCTGCCCCAGGAGATCACCTCCGACCTCATGGAGTCATTTGACCTCAAAGAGATCGCCGGCGTCCTGGTGGCTAAGGTGGAAAAGGACTCACCGGCAGAACGGGCGGGGCTGATGGTTGGTGACGTCATTATCGATTTTAACGGGGAGAAAGTCCCCAATGTGCCCAAGTTCCGGATTGCCGTTGCCACATCCCGAGTAGGGGTCGAAGTCCCCGTCAAGATCATCCGCGACAATGTGGAAAAGAAACTGCATATTAAGCTTGATGCTTTTCCGGATGATGCTGTTGCCCAGAGTAATGATCGCACTACCAGGAGCTCCTATGCCACCGGTATTAGCGTCGAGGCAATCGATAGTCAACTTGCCAAACGGCAAGGAATTACCGAGACCGATGGCGTGTTTGTCAGCCGGGTCGAGCCCAATTCACCGGCAGCCAGAGCAGGGATCGAAGCCGGATTTGTGATCCAGAAGATCGAAGACATTGCGGTGAGTTCACCGGCTGAGTACATGTCCGTCCTGCAAAGTGCGCAGGAACGGTTGGAAAAAGAAAAGCGCAAGACCATGCGCCTCTACGTACAGGATAAAAATAAAACCCCCCAGTTCATCGTGTTGAGATTTGATTAGTTAGATCCAATAGAAGCCAGTCCGTTTCAGCACTACTGATGTTTGCATTGTGGTGTCAAGTGGAAGAAGCTCCTGAAGTATCCGGACCCTGGATCAATGGCTCTGGTTTAGCTTCGCCTTCGCCTCGAGATCGCCTCGAGATCGCCTCGAGTACTCGAAGCGATCTCGGGAGCAAGGTGGGTAAAAAGTGGCTTAACAGAACAAGAGATAAGGGAAATGCCCTTACTAATAGAGGGGTTTAAATTCACTTCAGCTTCGGCTGTCCGTCATGAGACGGCTATTAATCCATGCTGAAAAGTTCTTCATAAGCTGAATCGAAATACAGAATGGATAGGCAGTTTTCCATGGTGTACATCACGTGCAAACTGCGGGTGCCTCCCAGATTCCACAACAACTGATCGGTCGATTCGTCATATTCGTTGTTCTCGCCATGCATCTCCAATAAAGCATCCAATACGATTGAATCCAGTTCGGTGGTATTTTCGCCATTGTATTTGATGAACCAGCCAACCGTCTTATCACTGCCGGGATTTACAATCAGGATGATGCCATCGACGATATTATAGGACTTGCTTTGCTCAGAAGGAGTATATTCCACCACGGAAGAACTCTGATCGACGAGCACAAATCCGGCTGAGGATAGTTTGCCTTTGGCAGTAGAAAGCGCTTCGCCATAGGTCAGATCAAACAATCCCGTCTGAGCATAAAGCGCCCAGGCAAAGATGCATACGAATAGGATCACAATTCTCTTGATCATGTCGAGAACCTCAATTGTTACTTCAGTGCGTACGCTAATCTGATGTAACCGTTTTGTCAATCTAAATCTCGCAGTTTTTATTACCCACCATGGATGTTTCCTGTTTTGCCGGATTATTCATCTCTTACTTGCCAATGTCTGCCAGTTGCTTATAATCTCTGCAGAATAACTTAAACAAAGAGGATGAATTGAAGACCTACATAGAAAATGTATTGCAGATCGAACAGACCGGATATGACTACTTCCGGTCACTGGCTGATAAGTGCCACTTCAATCAGGGTGTCCGCTACATCCTGGAAATGCTGGCTTATGAACAGGACAAGCTGGTCAATCACCTGCGTGACTGGGATCAGGGTGCCGTGGTCAATCCCTCCACGGCTGATTTCTTTGCCAATGCCAAGGACGTCTTTTATGAATTGAAGGCAAAGATCAATGAATTTTCCTGTGAGATCGACCACCTCAATCTCTACCGTCATGCCCGTGATATTCATCAAAAGGCTTTGGGTGGATACCAGAACGCTGCGCAGGAGATCGCTGATGCAATTACATTGAACCACTGGCAGGAAGTGATCGACCTGAAGCAGAAACAGATCATCCTGCTGGACAATATCATCGAGTTACTGATGCGTCCGGAACTCTGGGTGGAAAGTCCGGAGTTTACTCATCTGGAGGATTATTGAGCCCAATTGACAGTGATCTGCCGGTCTTTGACCGGGACGATGCCTTGAACCGGATACCTGATTGGGAGTTTATCCTGTCCATGCTCCAGGCAGCGGTTGAGGCGCGTGAGTTTAAGATCTGGTTTTACAAGGATGCCTTGTTCAAACAGGATTTCCAGGAAATGGCGGCTTTGTCGCATACTCTGATGGGAGTGGCTGCAAACCTTTCATTGAAAGCGATCCAGGTAGCAGTGACGCGTCTGAATAGCGCAGCCAAAGACAATGATGTATATGCTATGGCGGAAGGGATAGTCCACCTCAAAACTGAGCTCGACCGGTTTCGGGACTTGGTCGCTACACTTGAATAATCGGCAGGATCTCCTTGAGATTGACCAGCGTCTGAATGGCATTGATCGGTGTGTCCACCAGGCGTTTATCTTTGGCTATGAACGCCGGATACCGGTAAACCGGATCACAGACAGAAGCAATGGGGGCATGGCGGTAAGCAGTGAGGTCGGAGGGGTCGGTAAATCTTGCCCAGCGGGCATCGTGATAATAGCCATTTAGCTTGAACCGTAGTTTTCTGAATGCCCGGGTGGCAAGCGAGCCACGAATGGTCAGGCGGGGGAAAGGTAGGTGCTTTCGGGAGTAGTTCTCATAAAGGACACGGTCGATTCTGTATTTAACCGGCAGTCCCCGCCAGAAACCGGTTAGTTCCTCATCCCAGAGTGGGATACGCCATTGATGTCCAAAGAACTCATAGACGCGGGTGGCATTGATGATAAACTTCGCCTGACGTTCCTGCCAGTCAAACTCCTCTTCGATTGCGGCGGCGGTAAAAACGTCCATTTCATCCGGGATCTTCAGGCAGTGGACAAAATTATGCGCCATATGGATCAGGAGGTCGATCAGTTCTCCCATTTCCCATGAACCTGTGGGCAGATCCCACAGAGTGTAATGCTGACGCCAGAGCTCATCAACCAGATCGTTGCGCTTGATGACTGGTTTTGTTTTCCAGATTGAAGGAATATAACTGCCGACCAGGAAGTCACCCGAGTGACCCGCCATGAAAACGCCATCCTCAGGTAGAACACCACGTTCTTTCAGTTCTTTGACCGCCAGCCAGTCCTGGATATGTGCCATGACGGACAGATGATTGGCATAGCGGTAGAAATCCCGGCGCAGGTCGCTGTTGAATGCCTCATAATGAGACCTTCGGTCATGCTCGGCATAGTGCCATGGATATCCGTAATAACGGGCTATTTGACGGGATATTTGGGAATCCGGATTGCCTTTCATCCCATAGCTGTAGCAGATGATATTCTTGACTTCCGCCCTCTTGAGCAAAGACAAAACCAATCGCGAGTCGTAACCGCCGCTGAGGGCAAGGATAACTGGCCTGTCCCCGATGCTGTTGCAGGTACGCCGGATGGAACGAAGCAAGATGGCATCAAGTTCATCAATCAATCCAGCTGGAGCGGTGACTTGCTGTTCTGGAGAACGGTACCGGTAATAGGATTCGATCTTGATCGCTTTGCTTTGTTTATCATAGCTGAGGATGGTGCCCGGGAGCAGTTGCTTGATCCCCTTGATCAGGGTATTCTCACCAAAAACATAAGCCGAAAGCAGCATCTCCGCTGCCGCCAGGTCATCGATCTCACGGGTAGGACAGTGCGGTAAAAGTGCATAGACATCATCAGACAAGATCAAATCCCCCTGGGTATCGAGGGTGTAAAAGAGCGGAAAACTCCTTACCGTGTCCACTGCAGCCAGGATCGACGCATTACTTTCCGTTACCACACACCAGTTACCGGTGGCAGATCCCGTTTGCCGGCGATATGTGGCAACGCTGTGACAATCCCGGAAAAATACGGCAAGTGAATCATCCTGATAGAGTCGTCCCTCCGGGGTGGTCAAATGTCCTTTGACAGCGGTCCGATCCAGCCGGTGCCACTGATAGCCGTTGTCTTTAGGCAGGATGAGCATAAGCGCAAGTCCTTTATCTTTAAAGGTTTTCCGGTTTCAGAGCGGTTTTGAGGAAGCGGATATCAGCCCTGCCGAAGATCAGGACACTGCGCCAGCCAAACTTCTCCCGGCACACGAAGAGGATCAGATAATAGCAGCCATAGATAAAATAGGAAATGCTGGAAGCAAGCGCTGCGCCGGTGATCCCAAAACGGGGAATGAGAAGCAGATTGAGCAACAGATTCAGAGCAAAGGTGATAAAAGCGATGATGAGGTGGTAATATGGATTTCCTTTGACCAGATAATACATGAAGGAGACCTTGGCAACCGAGGCAAACACCACGCCTGCCAGCAGGATCATCGTGGGTACGGCTGCTCCGGCAAACTCAGGTCCATACACCAGCGGTATCAGTCGGGAGGCAAGTACTCCGATCAAACACAATGCAGAGCAGAGATAGAGAGTGTATTTGACCGTCTGTGCCGTTACCGTTTGATTCTGCCTGTCATCATAGGTATTATAGAGTTTGCCGGTAAGAGCGGTGATAATGCTGGTCGGCACCAGAAACATCCATTCTGCTAGGGTCACGGCTATGGAATAGATCCCCAGTTCGCTGTTGCCCAGCATCATTTTGATCACAAACTGGTCGATCCGGTAGTGCAGGAAGAGTAATATACCGGAGAGGTAAACCACTGATCCATAAGCCAGTTCCTGCTTCAGCAAGCCACCATCCCAAGCCGGTGACCACCTGAGACCCAACCGCCGGTAAAGCAGGAGCGTCAAGATCAGCATTCCCAGTACGGTAAGGGCAAAGAGACTATTGCGGTCCAGATATCCCGCCTGCCACAGGACAGTGATCAGGATGGCTTTGGCGATAAAGATATGGCGGTCAATGCGGTTTGATTCAATAATGCGTTCGTTCCCGGTATAGAAGGAAATAAACAGGGCAGCCCAGAGATGAGAGAAAGCCAATACCAGTCCGGCGATCATCAGATACAACCCATACTGTTTGAAGGCGATACCGGTTATTCTTAAAACACCCACAGCCACCGTGATCAGGATGAACATGAACAGCAGGGCACTGGCATTTACGTTCAGGAGATGGCTTTCCCGGTGCTGTGAACGCTTCTGGAAATAGATAGTGGCATTGGTGATCCCCAGGTGACCGTAAGAACCGATCAGCGTGAAGATCAGAATCAGATAAGCGATATAGCCCTGATTGGCGGGACCGAGAGTGCGCGCTACCACGATACTGATGAATGCGCCTAAGATGAGCTTGATACCTTGGTTGAACAGGTTGCTCAGGATATTACTCTTGTATCCCATAACCTATTGTGATATAATAGTGTTAAAACAGTTCTGTCTGGTCGGAAAGGGGGTCGATCCCCAGATGACGGTAAGCCTTGTGTGTCGCCTTTCTGCCCTGCATGGTGCGTTCCAGAAAGCCCTGCTGAACCAAATATGGCTCGAAGATCTCTTCGATCGTCCCGGCATCTTCGCCAATGGCCGCGGCGATGGTTTTCAAGCCGACCGGACCACCCCGGTGATTACCGATGATAGTGGTCAGAATGCGTTTGTCCATCTCGTCCAGACCCTGTTCATCCACTTGCAGGAGTGCCAGTGCCTGGGTGGCTATTTCCAGCGTGATAATGCCATCACCCTTGATCTGAGCATAATCCCTGACTCTTCTCAGCAGGCGGTTGGCAATGCGTGGAGTGCCCCGGCTGCGACGTGCGATCTCGGCTGCGCCTTCCTCATCCAGCGGTATCTCCAAGAGCTTGGCACTGCGTTTGATGATCTTTAGTATCGAGCTAAAGTCATAATAATCCAGGCGGAGGACGATGCCGAAGCGGTCTCGCAAGGGAGCGGTGAGCAGTCCAGCCCGGGTCGTGGCGCCGATCAAAGTGAAGGGTTCCAGGTCGATCTTGAGCGTCCGGGCGCTGGGTCCGCTGTCCAGGATGATCTCCATGCGAAAGTCCTCGATCGCCGGATAGATATATTCCTCGATCACATGGCTCAGGCGGTGGATCTCATCGATAAAGAGAACCTCATGCCTTTGCAAATTGGTCAGGATGCCGGCAAGGTCGGAGGGCTTTTCCATCACGGGACCGGAACTGACGGTGATCTGAACTCCCATCTCACGGGCGATGATATTGGCAAGAGTGGTTTTACCCAGTCCGGGCGGTCCGTAAAAGAGGACATGATCCAGTGCCTCGCTCCGCTTCCGGGCTGCGGCTATGGCGATCTCGAGTTGTTGCTTGAGTGTGTCCTGTCCGATAAATTCAGATAACTGCCTGGGTCTCAGGGCACGGTCATAATCACCTTCGCCTTCCAGGATGACGGGATTATTGATCCGTTCCAGCATCTTATTCGCTTTTCTTGCTATAGGGCGGTATTATCAGGGCTTCATCTAAATAACGCAGCAGGTTTGATCCTTCTGGGATCAGCAGTTCCCAGTTCAGCTTTTCCCCATTTGCCAGATAGGTCAGTTCAAAGCAGATCGTCTGTCCGGGTTTCCAGACGGTTTTAAAATTACCTAACTGAAGATAAGCAATGACCATTGGCTCAGGGATTACGCCATCACCCACTCTTTTGACGCCGATCGTATAATGTGGCTGAACATTCGTGCTCAAGGTATCGAGCCCGACGTCCTTGATATAAGCGGTCAAACGGTATTCCGGAGCAGAAACCTGGTCAATCCACGTGACCTGAGGGGTCGTCCCGTCATCCAGTATCAGCCTCTGGACATAGACCCGGGGCTGATTGATCGGACCCTGCGCCCAGAGCGCGGCCACGAGCATAGCTAAGAGTATCAACATGATCTTATTCACTAAATCACCTCGTAATTTGTCCTTTGTGCCATTCTCTCAGGAGGCGGTATTCTGTAAATCTATTTTTCAGACCGGTGAGATAGGTCTGGATAATCCGTAATTCCAGATAGGAGATATCCTCGTTATGGGCTTGATAGACCGGAGCGAGGCGATCAAGACCGAGCTCTTCAAAGCTTCTGATGATAAGGTTCTGTTCGGTTTCAGACAAGCTGGATTGGGCGAGAATCAAGTCCGGAGGGATCTGGTCTCCACTTTCCAGAGAGGTCTGCACATGTTTGAGCATGGTTTCCAGTTTGAGATCACATCTGACCATTGCTGCCTGGAAAGATCCTTCAGCAATGATGGTCAGACAAATCTCAGTACTACGGGAATTCCTAGGTTCCGGGGCAACCGAAGTCACCGGATCTCGTTCTTTCAGTTGATGTTGCTGGCAATATCCTTTGAGCAGATCGAGAAATTCAGTGCCATATTCCTTGAGTTTATGTTCGCCGACGACACTGATCCGGATCATCATTTCTGAGCTTTGGGGATAATATCTTGCCATGTCACGGAGTGTGCGATCGGAGAAAATGATGTAAGCAGGGATTTTGCGCTCTCGTGCCAGTTTACTGCGTTTGTCTTTGAGCTCTTGAAAGAGGGTCAGATCACATTCTACAGAGGATTTTGCCAGTAAGGAAACAGCAGCGGAGCGGGGCATCTTGACTATCAGTTCGCCGCGGAGAATCTGCCAACTGGATTGATTGAGTTTGATCACATGTCCGGGCATGAATTCGTCCACGTAATTTCACTTGTTCAGATGATGATACAGGCTGTACCACTGCTCCATACTCCAATCCTTGCCGATGCCGTAGGTGCTAAGTTGATCATGATGGTGGTGCAGGATTTTCTTGTTTTTAGA
>VGPI01000029.1 GCA_016875595.1 Candidatus Cloacimonadota bacterium | reverse complement strand
TTATGACCAGCAAAAACAATCCTGAACACAAAACAGAAAGTTTCTTTCATAGCTATGCTGCAGATTTTAATTCTATCTACGGTAATGAGAATAATGCCTTTACGGGAGTTGTAAACAGATTGTTTCGCAAAAGCATGCGCATGCGCTTCGAGCTAACTATGCAGGCATGCACTCCATTAGATCAGCTTACTGTGCTGGATGTGGGGTGCGGTCCTGGACACTATAGTTTGGCTTTAGCTAAACAAGGTGCTATTGTGACGGGGATAGATTTTGCTCCAGGGATGATTTCTATTGCAAATTTAAAAAGCCAAAGCCGAGAAGTTAGAAGATAGAGTAAATTTTCTTACCGGGGACTTTTTTGAATTAGATGAGAACCAAAACTTCGACTATTTGATTCTGATGGGCTTTATGGATTATATGAAAGATGCTTCAAGGGTTTTGGAAAAAGCTTTGAAAATGACAAAAAGGGCTTGTTTCTTTAGTTTTCCAGCCTCTGGTGGTTTACTGGCATGGCAACGAAAACTCCGCTACAAGTCACGTTGCCCCTTGTATTTGTACGATAGAGAGCAGATAATTAAACTCTTTTTGGTTCATCCGCAGTTTCATACTCAAGTTAAGTCCATTGATAGGGATTATTGGGTAATCTCCGAGCGCCAGCCCTAATCTAATCAATTATACACCTACTTTGCCTGAGGAGCTTAAGAAACATACCTATTCATGGAGATCAATGAACGCAAGATAAAGTAACACAGACTATAAAAAGATATCAATACAAAATCAACACCCGCATTCTGTTAAGTACAATTCGGTTCCGTATAGCTATCTTTTGCTTAGTTATCCATCTCTATCATCTGCTATGGAATAGCATTGATCCCCATTCCGCTGCCTCCGTTTACACTCCCAAATCTCTTGATTGCTTTACTCAGCTTGTTTTTGGCATTTCAGCAATTTGGGTAGTGGATTTACCCATTTTTTTATCTGTGCTTTGCGACAAATCTACACGAATAAGACCGATGCAGTTGTTTATTGCTGCCGGGTCATACGAAAGATCAGGATACTCCATTTCCGAATGATCATTGTCTTCAACAGTTATAACTGGATGTACATCCTGAGAGAAAATTGGATCAACACACAGACCCATCTTGGGTTCAAGAATACCAGGCACTGTGACACAGTCCAAAGCCAGTCTTATCTATCTCGCGGCCTTATAAACCCTCGCGACCACTATGCAAGATGATACTCATTTGCAGATTTGGATAAGAGTTTGTAACAGACCTAGAGATGACGTCTCTCGAGCTCATACTACACTTGTTCTCTCTCCCTCCGTCCCATTTACCTTTCAGATAATGTTTGACATTCTAACCAAGTACTGATACGTTATTAGTAACAAAAAATAAGAGATTATGGAGCATGAGCGAAAGTGAATCAAGAGATATTGATCAGACCTGCCCGGACGGATGATATTGCGGCAATCGTCCAGGTGCATATCAAAAGCTGGCAAGAGACCTATCCGGGGATCATGCCGGAGCGGAAGATCGCCTCATTGAACCCGGAAGGAAGCCAGCGGAATTGGGAACATGCCTTTGCCTCCGGCAGCCACATCTTCGTCGCTGAAGTGGATGGACAGGTGGTGGGATTTGTAAGTGGCGGTAAAAATCGACCGCAGGATGATTGCGAAACCGGCATTGGCAATGGCTGCGAAGCGGAATTGACGGCGATGTATATGCTGCGAGCGCATCATGGAAGAGGGATCGGACGGATGATGTTTGACCGGTTCACCGCCCGGATGGTGGCGGAAGGGTATCATTCGATGGTGCTCTGGGTGGCGGAGAAGAATCCCACAGTGCGCTTTTATGAAAGGATGGGCGGCGAAAAAGTTGATCGCAGGATCCTGATGGTCTGCGATGAACCGGTGCCGGTGCTTGCGTATCGTTATTGGCTGTGAGGGGAGGGATTAACCTCGGAAGACACGGAAAAGCACGGAAGAAAAATGAGAATTGAGAATGGAGAGAGAGGTTGATGGAGTTGAGATGGTTGAGATGTAGGGTCGCTTTCCGCCAGCGACCTTATGAGCCAGACCACGATTGGGCAAGTTATTGAGAATTGGTGATTGATAATAGGAATGAGGGTTGAGGAGTGGAGATAGTTGAGGGGGGATATAATACCGATTACACATAACAGCCCCGGAGGGGGCGAAACCATCTTAGGCAGGGCGGGGAGCGAAGCGGAACCACTGCATCAAGTGCTAAGCGAAGAACCAAACCAAGCCCCGGAGGGGCGACACCCTCTTAGGCAGGGTGTGTAGCGAAGCGGAACCCCTGCATCAAAGGCTAAGCGAAGAACCAAACCAAGCCCCGGAGGGGCGTCACCCTCTTAGGCAGGGCGGGGAGCGAAGCGGAACCCCTGCATCAAAGGCTAAACGAAGAACCACACCAAGCCCCGGAGGGGCGACACCCTGCCTATGAAGGTGTCGCCACTCCAGGGCTTGATGGATTGTGTCGCCCCCTGGGGCTTAACCGTAGGTTGATGGTATCGGGTGCAGGGGTTCCGCTTCGCTCCACGCCCTGCCTAAGATGGTGTTGCCCCTCCGGGGCTTGATTGAAGGTGTCGCCCCCTTCGGGGCTTGATTGAAGGTGTCGCCCCCTTCGGGACTTGATTGAAGGTGTCGCCCCCTTCGGGAATTGATTGGAATGGAGGTTGAGGGAGTTGTGATATTTGAAAGAGTTGTGATAATTGACAGAGTTGTGATAATTGACAGAGTTGTGATAATTGACAGAATTGTGATAGTTGAGGTGTTGAGATAGGTGAGGGGGGTGATAA
Organism: Candidatus Cloacimonadota bacterium; assembly: GCA_016875595.1. Taxonomy (GTDB): domain Bacteria; phylum Cloacimonadota; class Cloacimonadia; order Cloacimonadales; family Cloacimonadaceae; genus VGPI01. Next base: position 11,175 of record VGPI01000029.1, on the reverse strand, counting down.
AAGATGCTATGCAATCTATAGACACATTCGAGAGGCTTTGATATTATTCGTTATATAATCTACAGACGTGTTCGTGTGATTTCGGGTATTTCGTGGTGATAAAAAACTGGCGGAGAGTCAGGGATTCGAACCCTGGGTGCCCGTAAAGGCACAACGGTTTTCGAGACCGTCCCGTTCAACCGCTCCGGCAACTCTCCGCGGGCTTCTATGTTCTTTTGGCGTGAAAGAAGGAGGTGAGGATGGCGCTGCAGGACTCTTTCAGCACTCCCCTGACGATGGTGGGGTGGTGGTTGAAGCTCTTGTCCAGTAGGACGTTATAAACCGATCCGACGGCACCTGCCTTGGGATCGGAGGCACCGATGATCAGGACGTCCAGGCGGGCTAAGATCAGCATTCCGGCACACATCAGACAGGGCTCAAGTGTCACATACAGGCGATGATCCTCAAGGACCCTGATTCCTGAGGCAAGGATTTTGTCAACTATCAATTTCTCGGCATGCGCCAGAGGATTGCGTAATTGGCGGGTGCGGTTGTGGTCGCGCCGGATGATCTGATCACCTTTGACTAATATCGCTCCGACCGGGATCTCATCTTCAGCGGCGGCGATGCGGGCTTCCTCCAGGGCGATCTGCATCCAGTATTCGTGGTCTGATGCGGTCATAAACGCTATTGCTGGGGTGAAAACTGGCGGACGATCTGGTTTTTGACGGCGTCTAAGATCAGGTCGCCGGTGTCGATGACGGACTGGGGTTTGAAGGTGAGGTATTTTTCCCACTGGCCAGCCAGAAAGTCATGTGAGACAATACGATAAATGTCTTTTTGGTCAAGCGGGACACCATTGATGAGATAATTCTCGCTATTGCCCATCCGGCTGATCCCGGAGTCCTGAACGATGTCATGCGGGGGATCGATCATATTGCGTTGGTTGTGGTTGTAAAAACTGATCAGGTCAGTGCCGGTAGCGGTGAAAAGGACGACGGTATTGTTGAAAGGCAGCATCTCGGTCAGGTCTTTGAGGGTGATCTCGCCTTTGGGTATGGCTTTGCGGATACCGCCACAATTGAGCATTGCCAGATCCGGCTGGTAGCGATCAAAATACTCCGCCCGGAGCGCATCCGCCATCCAGCGTGAGATGTCAGTCAATTCATACTTGGAGGGAGTGCTGTCAAAAGGCATGATGCCGATCACCCGGTTGAGTTCGAGATCGATGCGTTCGCTGATCTGATTTACGAGCCGGTTCAAAGGCGTTTCCGGCATCTGCTCAGGAGTGGTGACGGGGATGAGTTCGTTCTCCCAGCCGAGGATGCGTCCTGCTTCGATGAGGATGTCCAATTGTCCGAGGCAGGTAAGATAAGCGCCGGCTTGGAGGATGAGGATGTCATTGACCACGGTGGGTTCGGGCAGGGGGGTATGGCTGTGACCGCCGATGATCATGCTGACGCGGTTATCCAGTTTGGTCGCCAGTAAACTGTCCGCTTCAAAACCGAGGTGGGATAGGATGAAGATGAGATCGGTGCGGGCGGCGAGGTGGTCGAGGTAACGATCCAGAGAAAGCACGTAGGGAAGCAGGGTGAGGTCGCGGACATTGGCTGCCTTGACCCGCTCCCGGAGATCGATCATGGTCAAGCCCATAACCCCGATGTGGAGGGAATCCAGTTCGATGATGGTGTAGGGATGGGGCGAGAGATGGTCGTCGGTCTGGTGGTCGATGATATTGGTGGAGAGGAAGGGGTAATTTGCCAGTTCGATGAGGCGTTTTGTATTGGCATAACTGTAATCAAACTCGTGATTTCCGAGTGCGGCAGCAGCAAGACCAAGCAGGTTGAAGACCTCAGGGATGGCACCACCGACGGCGCCGTTACGTTCCAAAGAGGAAAAGACGCTGCCGGTTTGTTGGTCGCCGGCATCAAAATAGACCGAGCGGGGAAATTCCGCTCTGCGCTGGTTCAGGTGATATTCCAGGGCAGCATATCCGCCCAGGGATATCCTGCCTTCAGGAGTGACATAAGAACGGGGCAGGTAAGCGCCATGCGAGTCATTGGTATAAAAGACGCGTAGCAGTAACGAATAACTGAGGGCGGCAATAGTGATGAGCAGGATAGAGAAAAAGAGGCGTTTGATCATGATTGGTCTCCCAGGATTTTACGTACTGCGGTCAGGTCATCCGGTGTGTCGATGCCAATGCCCTGATAGTCAGTCATTAACATGCGGATTGGGATGCCGTTCTGCAGCAGGCGGAGTTGTTCCAGTTTTTCGATCTCCTCCAGCGGACTGGGGGGTAGCGAGACCATTTGGAGCAGGGCTTCACGGCGATAGGCATAGACACCGATATGACGTAAATATAATGGTAGGGGCGGATTTTCGCAACGCGTGTTATCCTGTAGTGGCGTTTTCCCACAGCGCCCTATTTCCAGCCTGATTTCTGAGTCGCGCCGGTGGGGGATAGGCGCACGGGAGAAATAGAGGGCATCACCATTCAGACCGGTGACCACTTTGACGGTATTGGGATCGGTCAATTGAGCCGGATCGGACAGGGCGGTCATAAGTGAAGCGATCTGGATGCTGTTGTCGCAAAAGAGGTAAAGCAGTCCGCGCAGGGATCCGGCATCGATCAGCGGTTCATCGCCCTGGACGTTGACGATCACCTCCGCATTGATGTCTCCGGCTACTTCGGCGATGCGGTCACTGCCGCTGGGATGATCCTTCCGGGTCATTCGGGCAGTTCCGCCATGAGAGACGATCTCGTCATAGATGAGGGGGGAATCGGTGGCAACGATCACATGGTCAAACAAATCAAAACTCCTTATCCTGTCCTGGATAAAGCGGATAAGCGGGATGCCACACAGCGTGACCAGGGGCTTGCCAGGGAAGCGAGTGGACTCATAACGGGCGGGGATGAGGGCGGCGGTTCTCATCTATCCGCCTTGAACTGGAGATAGACCTTGTAGCTGGGTTGGTTCTCGATCTGACGAAACTCGATGAAACTGCGGCGGAGATAGACGCGCTGATTGCGGAGGACGGTCTCCATTTGCGTGTATTGCTGCATCCAGTCGTTGTTGACCAGGAGGCGGGAGACGACTCGTTGCACCTGGTATCGGGCTATAGTGCGCAAGGCAGTTTCCTGGGCTTGGGTCCAGGCATCGAAGAGATTGGCGGAAAGAGCGGTGCCGGTGGTGACGACTGACTCACCGGAAATGAAGAGATTGGTTTGATCGCACCAGACGGGTTTCGTGGTCATGTGCATCAGGCGTGGCGTCTCGTCGGTTTCGATCTGGTTAAATCCAAACAGGGCAATGAGAAAGCCATGGATCTCGACCTTGTCCAGCAGGATCAGGTCACGGGCGGAGCGGCGTAAAAAAGTGGTATCGGCACTGACGACGACCTTGAAATTGACGTTGTTCCAGTCGATTTCCTGCATTTGAGAGAGAGAATAGACGAGGGACTTGTCCACCACGTAAGCGCTGTGATTGCGGGAAAAGGAGACGGCGGCAAAGTCACGCGCTGCATCCTCCGAATCGCTGTCAAACATGGTGGGACGCCAGGCGATGCCGATGGTATAGTCACCTTCGGGCAGATCCATCATCCATGCCGGCACTTCGGCAGTGAGATAATTGACCCGGACAGCTTGCTGTTCCGGGACGACAGGTCGCTTGCCGGGACAGGCGGACAAGAGGAAGAGCGGCAGGATCAGGATGAACAGCCATTGCGCACGGCGGAATGGGGAAAGGAAGACAGAGTTGAAGGATGGCTTCATAGTTTATGCTCCTGTTACTTCTCGGAGTGGACTGCTGGGGAGGAGTTTATGCTTCCGGAGCCAGATCATCAGGGCGGAGGTGTCGGTGTAATTGACACCGGGAATGCGCATTGCCTGTCCGATGCTGAGGGGGCGGATGCGATTCAGCTTTTCCCGGGCTTCCCAGGCGATGGTGTTGATGTGCATGTAGTCGATATCGCCCGGCAGAGTGATGCCTTCGGCTTTGCGGAAACGCTCCAGTTCTTCTTCCTGACGCTTGAGGTAGCCCTCATACTTGATCTCGAGTTCGATGCGGCGGGCAGTGCCTGGATCCACATCGGGGGAGGGTTTCCAGCCATAGCGGATGAGATCCTGAGAGGTGATCCGGGGGCGTTTGAGCAAAAGAGCGAACTTGACCGGCTCGGTGAGGTCGGGATGCTGGTCACAGGTCTCGCGCTGGAGGCGGAGCAGCTCCCTTTCCTTCGCGGCAAGCATCGATTGAAAGCGTTGCCAGCGGACATCGGAGACCAAGCCGAGGTCTCTGCCGATCGGCATCAAGCGCTCATCGGCATTGTCCTGTCGCAGGCAAAGGCGGTATTCCGCCCGGGAGGTGAACATCCGGTAGGGCTCGTTAGTGCCGCAGGTGACCAGGTCATCGATCAGGACGCCAAGATAGGCATTGCTGCGGTCGAGGATAAGCGGGCTGCGTCCATCTAAGGAAAGAACGGCGTTGATCCCTGCCATCAAACCCTGACCGGCGGCTTCCTCATAACCGGAGGAGCCGTTGATCTGACCCGCCAGATACAGTCCTTTGATCTTCCTGGTCTCCAAAGTCAGGGTGATCTCCTCGGGGCTGATGTAGTCGTATTCGATGGCATAGCCGTAGCGAACGATGCGGGCACGCTCCAGCCCGGGGATGCTGCGGATGATGGCGTCCTGAACCTGGGGCGGTAAGCTGGTGGAGATGCCATTCACGTAGCCCTCGTGGGTGCTGAGACCTTCCGGTTCGATAAAGATATGGTGGGTGGGTTTGTCCGGGAACTTGACGATCTTGTCCTCGATCGAGGGGCAGTAGCGGGGTCCGATACCCTTGATGATACCGCTATAAAGGGCGGAAAGCCGGATGTTTTCGGAGATGATGCGATGCGTCTCCTCAGTGGTGCGGGTGATGTAGCAGGATACGTGGTTGCGGGGAGTGACGTGGCGATAGTAACTGAAGCCCTGGGGCTCGTCATCGCCAGGCTGGGCTTCCAGTTTGCCGTAATCAAGGGTGCGCATGTCGATCCGGGGAGGCGTTCCGGTCTTGAACCGTCTGACTGCCAAGCCCACAGCCCCGAGGTCCTCGGAGAGAAAGAGTGCGGCGGGCTCCCCGGCTCTGCCACCGGAAATCGAGACCTTGCCGGTATGGATCATGCCGTTGAGAAAAGTACCAGTGGCAAGAATGACGCGGGGAGCGGTGAACTCCTTGCCGAATAACGTCTTGACTCCGCTGACGGCATTATCCCTGACGAGGAGACCGCTGACGCTGGCTTCGAGGATATCGAGTCCGGTTTGTGCTTCCAGATGCTCACGCATCAGCAGAGAGTATTGGATGCGGTCGTTCTGAGCGCGGGGTGCCCAGACCGCCGGTCCCTTCTTCATATTCAGCATGCGGTAATGGATGCCGGTCAGGTCTGCCACCCATGCCTGTTCTCCGCCCAGGGCATCGATCTCCCGGGTCAGATGTCCTTTTGCCGGTCCGCCAATGGAGGGATTGCAGGACATCCTGCCGATGGATTCCAGCTTGATCACCAATGCCAAAGTGCGTGCACCCAAACGGGCAGAGGCAAGCGCTGCCTCGATGCCGGCATGACCGGCACCCACGACGATGACATCATAATCAAAGACAGACATGGATCACTTAACCGGAGATGCGCTGCTCAAACCAGTCGATGAGGTGTTCCGTTCCCAGGTAGTTCAATGCCGAGACAGGGAAGATCGGTGCCTCGCCCAGTTCCAGTCCTTTGGCAAGTTTTTGCACGGTTTGTTTGATCCGGGTCTTGGGAATTTTATCGGATTTGGTGGCGATCACACAATGCGGGATCTTGCGCATCCGCAACATCTTGAGCATCTGAATGTCCTTGGGGTCGGCTTCGTGACGGATATCCACCAGGATCACAATGCCGGCAAGATGTAAGCGTTCTTCAAAAAAGCGGTTCACCATCCGGCGCCACTTTTCCAGTTCCGTCAGAGAGACCTCGGCAAAGCCGTAGCCCGGCAGATCGGTGAACTGCATAAAGCCCTGTTCCTCGGTGTTTTCCCGCTTGTAGCGGATGAGGAAGAAATTTAGCAGTCGGGTCTTGCCGGGAGTGGAACTGGTCTTTGCCAGTCCCTTATGGCTGGTGAGCAGATTGATGAGGGTGGATTTACCGACATTGGATCTGCCGGCAAAGGCGAATTCCGGGTAGGCGGAGGCGGGATAATCCTGCGGTTCTACAGCGCTCTTAACGAAGAAAGATTCCACGATTCTGATCATTTTTGATATACCACCGATGTCTTTTCTGATTCACTGATCTCCACCTCGAACACACTACAGACGGTATCCGCCAAGCGTAACTGCATCTCGTCATGGATATATTGCGCCAGGTGTTCCGAAGTGGGATTGATCCCCTTAAACTCAGGCAGGTCATTGAGATAAGCATGATCCAAAGGAGTCAGGATACGGCGCAGATGCTGTTTGATGATCCCAAAATCCAACGCCATCCCGATCCCGTCCAATTCACTGCAGACCAGACCCACTCTCACCTTCCAGTTGTGTCCATGCAGGTTGCAGCACAATCCTTGATACCCATCCAGCCGGTGAGCGGCGGAAAAGGTCTCAGTCACATTCAATTTATACATTTGTACCTCTTGATCAAAATAGCATCATCCTGCCCGATCGATAGGGCAAGGTCTTTATTCTTATTCACTTACGTTACTATTATCACCATGGGATCAATTTTTTGTCGTGGGGTTTTCTGGCAATCAATATATTCTATGACCCCGTCAGATGTACTTCAGGAAATGCTGCTGCAAGTCCACCGGGATGCGAGCCGCTTTGCCATCCCGGGCGAAGACGCTGGTCATCCGTGCCCGGAAGCAAAGAGCACCGGATGAGTCATAGATCTCCTGATCCCAGATCGCTTTGAGCCGGTTGCATTCGCGGACGTAACTGCGTACCTCGATGGAATCTTCCAGTTGCAGGGCTTTGATGTAGTCCAGTTCAAACCGCAGGATAAAGATCTGGATGCCCTGCTCCCGCAGATACCGGATCGGCACCTCCATCTCAGTGAGTGCTTCGCTACGGGCTGATTCCAGCAACTGGAGGTAATTGCTATTGTTCAGATGGCCATAAACATCGCACTCATAGCCATAGATTTTCTTGTTAAATCGAAAATACATCATCGCTCCTGATATCATCGGCTTGACTTTTTACTTGACCGATTGCCAATCATGGCGTTTAAGGCAACCAAACCAAACAGACTGAGGAAATGATGAGCAAGAAAACTGTCAACCCAAAACTGAAACCGATTGAGAAAGAGAGACAACAACCGCCGGTAAAAGGCACGGGTAAGAACACTGGAGCACACCTCCTATCTGATCTTGGAACAAGGATCTCTGCCCGTCCTTATCTGATCCTGGCGATCCTGCTGTTTGTCGCGGTGAGTTTGATCTATTTCCCCGTGGCTTACCAGAAGCAATTCCCGATCGCCCACGATATCACCCAATGGGAAGCAGCCGCCAATACCGTGATCGAATACAATAAGACCCACAGTGACCGTGCCTTATGGGCGCCCAATATGTTTTCCGGCATGCCGGCATACATGATCTCTTTCCCGAACCGCTATCCCTTCCTGGAAAGCTTGACCCGTCTGACCGACAAGGCGATCAACTGGCGTATCTTCCTGCTCATCCTGGGCGGGCTCGGTATATTTGTCCTGCTGAAGTTTCTGGGGATGGATCACTGGATCTGCTTCTTCGGGGCGGTGGCTTTCATCTTCAGTTGTCATTGGGTGGGGCTTCTGGACATTGGTCACAACACCAAGTTCCGTGCCATAATGTATATCCCCTGGGTAATGTGGGCGCTGATGTATCTGAGGAAAAAGCCCGGGCTGCTGGGCATGGGACTCCTGGCGACCTTCCTGATCACCCAACTCCGCGAAAATCATCCCCAGATTACCTACTACCTCTATCTTTTTATCGGAATGTATTGGGTCTTTACGCTCATCGAGACCTTCCTCAGCAAGAAGTGGAAGCAATTTATCCTTTACACCTGTCTGGCGATAGCTGCTTTTGGCTTGACCGCTCTGGCAGTGATGAACCCCTATCTAAGCACATGGGAATATAATCATTACACCATGCGGGGTGGAGCTACCGGACTGGACACCGCTTATGCCCAGGGCTGGTCATTCCAGCCAAGCGAGACGATGAGCTTTATCATGCCCGAGTTTTACGGCGGGGTCAGCGCTCCCGTGACCAACGATATGAATAGCCCTCTGAGGGGCTTCACCACCTATTGGGGTGGCATGGAATCCACTCAGGTCTATCTTTACTTCGGATTGATCGTGCTGTTTTTTGGGTTCTTTGCGTTCTGGGGCAAACACCGGCGTTTTGCCGTGTTCTTATGGATCGCTTCTTTCCTGTTTGCAATGATGTCCTTTGGTAAATACACGCCTTTCCTATCCGGACTGCTCTTGCGTTATCTGCCCTTCTTCAATAAATTCCGCGTTCCGGCGATGATTCTGGCGATGGTTCAGGTCAATGCTGTCATTCTTGCTGCCCTCGGGATCGATACCATCATTGACAGGTGCAGGAATGCGGACAAAGCTACCGTCAAGCGGATGTTGCGTCTTTTCCTCATTGTCGGCTGCATCTTCCTGATCTTCTCTGCCACTGCCACCACCATCTTCGGTGGAATGAAGCTGCTTACGTCTGAGGAGGTGGAATTGCAGAAGCAGTATCCCCAGGCGGCTCAGGTCTTTGAGCAACTCCGTGAGCACCGGCTCGGGATGATCCACAAGAGCGGAATGCTTTCCATGGCCTTGTTGACGATTGCGCTCGGAGCGGTTTATCTCTTCTCGATCAAGAAGATACCGCATTATGTCATGATCATTTTACTTATTCTGCTGGCATTCATCGATCTCTGGCCTTATACCGGCAGATCTTTACGCCGTCTGGAACCGCCGCAAAAGCACCGCAATTACTTTGCCCTGCAGGACTATGACGAGTTTCTACTCCAAGACCAGACCAATTCCCGCATCTTTACCCCGGATGAGAGAGTGCCGGGACGCTGGGCTTATCATCATCGTACCATTTGGGGCTATTCTGCCGCCAAACTCCAGATCTATGACAACCTGCTCAACCGTTCCATCCTTGGTCAATTCAACCGCTATCGCCAGGTGCTCACAAACTATGGGATGGAATATCCCACTCCCGTCCTGGATATGCTGAATACACGCTACATTGTCGTTAGTGACACGCTGCCCTATGGCGAAATGCTCCAGGACAAGCGGCTCGTCTTTCAGAGCGCAACGCATCCGATCACGATCTATCAGAATATGAAAGCGCTTCCCACTGCGTGGTTTGTGGATTCCTTGAAAGTGGTGACACCGGCGGATTCCATCATCTCCCAGATGAACGAACCTGATTTTAATCCCGCCCGGATCGCTTATGCCACGCAGGATGTTGCCGGTATCGGTAAACCGGGATTCAACCGGATCGACGTCACCCAATATGATTTGCATGAGATCGGACTGAGCGTCCGCACTGGCAGTACCGCACTGATGGTGCTCAGCGAGATCTACTATCCCGCCGGCTGGAAGGCGTTTATCGATGGCGAGGAGACGCCGATCCACAATGTCAATTATGTCCTGCGCGGGATTGTTGTCCCGGCCGGCAAACACGAGGTCATCTTCCGTTTCGATCCTCCCTCCTACCAGACCAGTGTCCGTCTTAGTTTGATCGGATTGCTGGTGACCATTCTTGCCCTGGGTGGAGGTATCTTTCTCCATTACCGCCAAAGAACCCGCCGGGATGGCTCTGTATAGATGATTCGCCGCTTTTTAGCCGCCCGGCAAAGCACCTGCGGACTGATCGTGCTGGCATGCCTGATCCTGGCTGTCAGTTCCTGTGCGGTCATTCCCGGAAACCGCTATCCGCTGGACAAAACGTACCGCAACGACCAGACCCTGCGTCAGGAGATCCAGGAGATCACCGGTAAAGATCAGCCAAGCGTCAAGCTCCACCGGTTCGGCTTCAGTGGCACCGAAGACCTGCCCATCTTTGCGCTCGAGACCGGTCGGGGCGAACGCCACATCCTCCTGATCGGCCAGCACCATGGCGATGAGGTATTGGGTGTGGAGATTGTGATGGAATGGCTCCGCGTACTCTGGAAGAACTCCCGATCCGATCCGCGGATCAGGGAACTGCTGGATACATTCACCTTCTGGATCATCCCGACGATCAATCCCGAGGGCTACCGGATCGTTTCCCAGGGGCTCTATCCCTACAAGCGTAAGAATAACCGCGATACCGATGGCAATAAGACCCTGGACTATGCCTCAGACGGAGTGGATCTGAACCGCAATTATCCCGTTTTCTGGGATGCGGATCCCGGCGTTCCTCCCACCAATCCATATTTCAAAGGCAGCAGCCCGGCTTCCGAACCGGAGGTTCAGGCAGTGGTGTCGTTTGCCAGCCGTACCTATTTTGAGCTTGCCATCTTTTTTCATAGCTCCGTCACCGGCGCTTTCAGTGAAAAGCTCTATCTGCCCTGGTACAATCCTCGCAATAACGAGCAGGCAGCTCTCTTCGGCGAGACGCTCAAGATTGCCGGGACCTATGCCTCGAAAGTGAAAAAGGACTATGCTGAGGGGTACTACGAAGTGCATACCAGCGCCAGTTCCCACGTCGGCAATGCCCGCAATTTTTTCTTCCATACCCACAAAAGCAGAGCGTTTCTGATCGAGGTGGGGGGGGTCAATCAACTGGGAGTCAGCGTGATCCATCCCCCCGCAAAACAAATGAAACAGATCGTTCACAAACACCTCACCGCCCTCAAAGCGCTCTTCCTCGACCTTATTCACAAGGAGTATGAGTGATGGATATCCTGAACCATATCGACGAAAACGGGATGCTCCTCTGTCGTGGCGCTTGCCCGATTGTCAAGGTGATGCAAGCTGGCGAGGGGCTCTGCTGCAAGGTCTATCCCCGCAAGAAAGATGGCACCCGCTTTCCGCTGGAGACGGTCATCTCGCCGGTCTTTGATGCCGAGATCAGGATCCGGATCGGTTTCAACAGTGACTACGTGCTCCAGGGCGATATCGGCACACCCGACCGCAAAGATCTCACGGTTACCGGAGATACGGTCAATTTTGCCGCCTGCCTGGAAATATCTTCCCAGCCCAATCGCCTAATGATCTCCG
>VGPI01000028.1 GCA_016875595.1 Candidatus Cloacimonadota bacterium | reverse complement strand
TGGTGCTAAAGAGCGCCCGGGTTCTGGTTGAATTTGGACGCGCGCATAATATTTACGAAAAACAGGACTGAAAATCGCACTGAAGTGCGGCCTTCTCAAAGACAAAAAACAAACTTGCATTTTACTCTCCTGCCTCAATGCGGAAAGAACCATTAAATGTTGGTGTAAATTCCAACTCATTGTTTCTCTGGTTAGTTGAGGACATTCTTATTATCCTCGTTCCTACACTCTATATTAAGTCAAGCGACCGATTGCATTGTCTTTCATTTTTGTTTCCGTGTCAAGAACTATTTTCTGCTTCTCACATCCCCCCATTTTTATACCAGCCGTATTTTCATCTGTTAGGGCTCAATCAGATCTGCTCTGTACGGCGAGGTGTCGTAATGCCTCGTGTAGCGAAGGCAGATTTGCAGGACCTGACTGATTCTGTAATAGACAAACTGCTGCAGATTAGCCCGGTCTTTTTTCTAAAACAGACCAGTTTGGGGAAAGCCTCGGCGATCTATACTATAATATCTTTGCCAGAGTAGATAAAGTACTGAGCCAGGACGAGTAGCATGTTAAGATACTTGAGTTTGGTATCGCTGCCAAGTCTCATGCTTTCCCAGTCAAAATCCTGCTTCATTTGACGGTGGACTTCTGCGATCATCCAACGCTTGCGGTAACCATTGACAGCCTCTTTTATGAAGATATTTATTATCAATTTATTAGACTACTATATTGTCCAATTGTAGCTCAAATTGACTTCGAGATTTCGCTCCCACGATGAGAAAACAAAAATAGTCATTTTGTCCAATAGCAAGAAAATGCGTCTATCGGGCACATTATGGACATTATATGGTATCTGCCCGTTTTGACCTTTTATAAAACCATGAAACTGGACTCCCGTTATCCGTAGATTGTATCTGTGCCTTGCACTCAATTCGGTGGACAACATACTATTCTATCTCTCTATTTAGTAATCATATGTTGTATCGTAGTCTCAATTTTCCGGGGGATTCCTTTAAATCTCAGTATAAGTGGGTATGTCAGATGATTTAAAGCAAGTATCTCCATGAACAGTCAAGATAATCTGAACATCATAACCTCCCAGGTAACCGATATTAAAAGACCGTTTACCTCAGTTTGCTGTTTGTCTCCTCCTTGCTTGATTACCTTAGTATAACCTTAGTATAACCTTACGGTTGTAAGGTTATACTAAGGTTATACTAAGGTAATCAAGCAAGGAGGACATGATCAGAATGGAGTAAGTGTCATATATCGCAGTACGTTCCTGGCTTGAGGATAGATCGGTCCGATATGGGTGATATCACTGGCGGACAAATAGCTGAGAGAGAGAAGTTTAGTACATCCCAACTGATCTCAATCTGAGGGAAAACAGGCAAGAACATCATCAATCAGAGCATTTCCCTTTGGAGCGTCCACACCTGGCTTTGCTGACACCCGCTGCAATACCCTCCGGAGATGTCAGTGTTTCCACTCCCTTGTGGTCACTACATTGGCTATTAATGTGAAAATACTCCATCCCCGCATTACGATATATTGTTTATGTTCAAGACATTACAAATTCATCCACACAATCCCACACCCCCCAAATGGCTGGATTTATACCTCAAAATAGGGTAAAACGGTAAAGTCCGGATAAGTGGTTTTGGGACTTGTATATGAGTCAAATTGAGTTCAGCGCCGCGCATGTCCAAAGTTGGGATCGTAAAAGCGCATGCGTGAATCAAGATTATTTAGCCCAGTTAATGCAGTAGAGATTCCCCAGCAGGATAGCACAGTCTAAATCCACTCCTGCCTATCTCTCTGCCTCATAAACACATACGACCACTGTGACAGGTGATATCATTTAGAAGATTTGGGTGAGGCTTTCTATTTGTTCAATGAGAGTCAGCAGGGAAGTCAGTTGTGAAGAAAACACTTGACTAAAAGGCATGGTAAAAAATTATGCCCTTAAATGATAAAAGTTTTATGCAAGATCAAGGAGAATAAATGGTCAAACTGAGATTGAGAAGGATGGGATCGATCAATCAACCATCCTACCGGATAGTGGCAGTTGATGCCCGGGTGAAACGTGATGGCAGATATATTGAAAGTATTGGGCATTATGACCCCAAGCCCAACCCTTCAAAATTTGAAGTGGATACGGAACGCGCGCTGTATTGGTTGGGCGTAGGCGCTCAGCCGACGGATACTGTTCGTTCCCTTTTCCGCAAGGCAGGCGTTTTGCAAATTTGGCATGAACGGAAGCTCAAGAACAATCAAACGGAAGTGGAAGCACAATAAACGAGAGGTGACACATGAAAGACCTGCTTGAATTCTTAGTGAAAGCACTTGTCGATGATCCCAGCGAAGTCAATATCACTGAAATTACCGGTGACAAGGTAACTCTTTATGAACTGAGAGTTTCCAAGAGCGACATCGGGAAAGTTATCGGAAAACGGGGCAGAACAGCCAACGCTATCAGAACGATCATCAACGCCGTAAGTACAAAACAAGGAAAGCGAGCTGAAGTAGAAATCATCGAGTAGATGGAAACCTCCGACCTGATCGGAATAGGCAAACTGGGCGGTCGGGATGGCGATGGCTATTATCATGTGATGGTCAAGCCCTCCCTGCGGGCTACAGTAGAAGCAATTACGGATTGCTTTTTGATCTTTAGATGCGATAGAGTGTTTTACGTGACTATCAGTGACGCCAAGCTGTCACAAGGACGGTGGTACGTCAGATTTGCCGAGGATGGCATTGATGAGGAACGGTCCCTGCACAAAGAAGTGATCCTGGCGGTCGAACCGGAAGTTCTGGATAGCGGGAAGGACGACGAAGATCTGGATGATCTAATCGGATACCAAGTTATTCAGGGCGAGGCAGTGATCGGGACGATCTGCGATTATTTCGATAATACGGCGCACCATGTCCTGGTGATCGAAACTATTGCCGGGAAAGAGCTTATGATTCCTTATGTGGATCATTACGTGCTCTCGGTGCAGGCAGAACTCCGGACGGTGATCGTGCAGAATGCCGGGTCCTTGCTGGAACTATGCGAATAGATATCCTTACTTTGTTCCCCGGCATGTTTGATGGCTTCATCACCGGCAGCATGGTTGCCAAGGCGGTGAAGCAAAAGGTACTGGATCTGCGCCGGGTGGATATCCGCCATTATGCCGAAGGCAAACACCGTCAGACCGATGACTATGCTTACGGCGGTTTTGCCGGGATGGTGTTGAAACCGGAACCGCTGTACCGGACAATCAATCATTGCCTGGGATGCCGTCCCACGCCGGTCATCTATTTCAGTCCTCAGGGACGTCGGCTCGATCAGCAGATCATCCAGGGCTACAGCAATTGCCGGCATTTAATCCTGCTCTGCGGACATTACAAGGAAATAGACCAGCGGATCAGAGACCTGTGCGTAAGCGATGAGATCTCGCTGGGTGACTATGTTCTTTCCGGGGGTGAAATTGCTGCGATGACGGTAATTGACGGGATAGCCCGGCTCTTACCGGGAGTATTGAGCGATCCGGAATCAGCCCGGTCGGATTCCTTTAATGAGCCCGGTTTGGGATTTCCCTGCTGGACGAGACCGGATGAGTTTATGGGACAAAGCGTACCGCCTGTTCTGACCTCAGGCAATCACACACTGGTGAACGAATGGATTGTTCAGCGTTCTGGCCGGCTGACTCGTACCCGGCGCCCCGATCTGGATGACTCTGAATAGGTTGTACATCGGTTTGGTGCACTATCCGGTTCTCAATAAGAACGGAGAGAGCATTATGACCTCACTCGTCAACCTGGACATCCACGATCTTGCCCGGTCCGGCAAGACCTTTGGCATCGCCGGATGCTATCTGATCACACCGGATGAAGGACAGACCACTTTGATCCATCATATCACCGAATTTTGGCGATCCGCTCCGGCGTTGATGTACAATCCGCATCGAAGCGAGGCATTGTCACTGATAAAGACCGGCAGCTCCATTGAGGACTGCATGAACGAGATTACAAACCGAGAAGGAATGCGACCCAAAGTAATCACGACAACCGCCCGGAAACTGGATTCACAAATATCATTTGCACAGATAGCAATGATAGTCGGATCGGAACCGGTGCTCATCCTGTTTGGCACTGGTTACGGCTTGACCGATGAAACTCATACCGCTGCCGATTGTATCCTCGCCCCGATCGAGGGGAACGGGGAATACAATCACCTTTCCGTCCGCAGCGCCGTGGCAATTGTCTTAGACCGCATTTCTTCCGAGAAATAAAGGGAGGAACAATGGATATTCTGCATCAAATCGGCAGAGACCAAATCAGAACCGACTTTCCCGATTTTCGCGTGGGCGATACGGTGAAAGTCCATTATAAAATCAAAGAAGGTAGCAAAGAACGTATCCAGGTTTTTCAGGGGATCGTCATTCAAAAGCGCGGTGCCGGGGTTTCAAAATCCTTTACCGTGCGTAAGGTCTCCAATGGGATCGGCGTGGAAAAGATCTTTCCGCATCATTCGCCCAATATCGACAAACTGGAGATCGTCCGCTACGGTCGCGTCCGCCGGGCTAAACTATTCTACCTGCGTAGCGCAAAAGGAAAAGCCGGCAGGATCAAGGAACGCAGAAGATTTAGTGCATGATCATGCCAAATCCATCACCCCCTTCCCACTATTGGCGAAGGGGGTTAGTTTTTTCATTGGGAGAAGATCGAAATGCTGTGTGCATATCATTCGCCACAACTGAATCTGTTGATTAACATCGACAATGACACAATTACAAGTATTGACTTTATTGAGCTCCTTCCGACCACAATACAGACAGATAATATTGCCGCTTCAAACGTGGATGAGACGGGTCTGATTGCCGAAGTATATCGACAATTGGATGAGTATCAAAGTGGTCAACGCCAGGAATTTACGCTACCGTACATTCTGAACGGCACACCTTTTCAAAATCAGGTGTGGGGCGCACTGCTGTCCATCCCATTCGGAGAGACGGTCTCGTATTCCGATCTTGCGGAGCGGAGCGGTCGCCCCAGAAGCGTCAGGGCTGTCGCCAATGCCATTGGCAGCAATCCTTTGCCGGTGATCATCCCCTGCCATCGGGTAATCGGGAAGGATGGGAGCTTGACCGGATTTGGCGGAGGACTGGCTCTGAAGCGTTATCTGCTCGAGCTGGAACGGGGATAAATCCATGATTCAGGGGATCGGCACGGATATTATTGCTGTCAAGCGGATTCAGAATGCCTTTGAACGGAATCCAGCGTTTGGTGACAAGGTCTTTACCCCGGCTGAAATCGCTTACTGCCAGAGCAGAGCACATCCCTATCAGTCATTTGCGGCTCGCTTTGCCGCCAAAGAAGCAGTTATGAAGGCATGCGGGACGGGATGGAATGCCGATCTGACCTGGCAGAATATCGAGGTGGTGAGTACAGAAAACGGAGCACCATCGATCAGGACTTATCATCAGACGGCTGCCTATCTGGAGATACATGGGATCCACAGAATTCACCTTTCATTGTCCCACGATGGGGAATATGCCACAGCCTTTGTGGTGTTGGAACGAAATTGATGCTTGACAGTTTCTTTCTGTATCAGTAACGTCATCGTCTGGATATTGTTATGAACGCGATTGTTTTTTTGGGAATCCAAGGAAGCGGTAAAGGTACGCAGGCAAAGCTGCTGAGCGAACTCATCGGCTATCGGCATATTAATATCGGCGAATTACTCAGGGCGCAGATCCAGAAGGGAAGCGATACCGGTAAACAGGTGGATAAGATCACGACCCGAGGTGAATTGGTGTCTGATGAACTGGTCATAGATATGATAGGTGCGGAGACATCGCAGGAGAAGAAAGGTATTATCTTTGATGGATTTCCCCGCACGTTGGCACAAGCGGTGGTCTTGTTGGAAAAGTATCATCTGCTAAGGGTTTATTACCTTGATCTGCCTGAACAAGAAGCAGTCAAGCGATTGTCTGCCCGGAGAACCTGTCGGGTCTGCGGGGAGAACTATAACCTGTTGACCCATCCACCGCGGTCGCCTGCTCTCTGTGATATCTGTCCGGGACATCTGTGCCGGCGTCCCGATGATAAACCGATCGCGATCCGTAAGCGGATAGCTGAGTTCTATCGGCAGACCCATAATCTCAAAGACCTCTTTGAAGAGAAGAACCTGCTGTTGACCGTTTCTGCCAGCGGCGGGATCAAAGAGATCGCTGAGACCATCAAACGAGACATTCAGATCCATTTACCGAGATGAAACAAGAAACGACAAACAAGGTCCTTGGCAGTTGTGACAAAGGGGCTTATTTTCTGGCTTTTGCCAACTTCCTGGTTTTATTCTTTGAGCCGGTGATCGATTATTATGTGAATTTCCCCTGGGTGGTGTGGATACTGGCATCTCTTAATATAGTGCTACTATGCCTGATGATCATCAGCCGCTTGGGGTTCCTGAAAAAGCTCAAGACCGCCAGGATACTGCTCTTTGACATGATCATCCTGCTGCTTGGGATATTGTTGATGCTCGTGGAAGTACGTCTGGTTATTTTCATTCTATTGATCCGGCAGACCTATTACTTCATCGAGTATGTCCTCTTTCGAGCGTTCGAGGGTAAGCTGGTCAAATTCCTGATAAGTAATCCTCCGGTGACGGTGATGTTGAGTTTTATAGCAGTAATTGCAATCGGAACAATCCTGTTAATGCTGCCAGCTTCTTCAGCCACAAAGCAGGTGACACCCTTTGCCAATGCTATGTTTACTGCTACTTCGGCCACATGTGTGACTGGTCTTGCTGTATACGATACAGGTGCTCATTTCAGTCGCATGGGGCAGCTAATAATCCTCTTGCTTATTCAGATCGGAGGTCTTGGGATTATGACAATATCTACGGCCTTTGCTCTGATGTTGGGCCAACGTATTACACTGAAGCTTGAGAATGTGATGCACAAAGTGGTTGGGGGAGTGTCAAAGATCAATTTAATCAAGCTACTAAAAAGTATTTTCATCGTGACGCTGATGATTGAATTTGTGGGTGCGGTTGTATTGTATGGCGCATTTTCACCGAATCTGAAGCCGATTGATGCTGTTTGGTATGCTACGTTTCATTCCGTATCGGCATTTTGTAATGCAGGGTTCTCCTTATACTCGGATAATCTTGTCGGGTTTTCGGACAGCATCAACATCAATGTGATCATACCTCTTTTAATCATAGCCGGTGGGATTGGATTTGCTGTTGTTATTGATCTCTACCAGTATTTTTTCGGCCGGGAGAGATTCCGTCGTTTGATGTTGCATACAAAAATTGTGCTAATGACAACAGCGTTTCTATTGGCAGTTGGATTTGTTAGTTTTTTTATCTCTGAATACGATGGTACGATGAAGGGTTTTTCCTTTTCCCATCGGATCATGAGCAGTTGGTTCCAATCGGTTACAACCAGGACAGCGGGATTCAACACGATCAGTATGAGTGGCTTGAGCCCGGCTTCGGTGCTGATTGCTATTGTACTGATGTTTATTGGCGCATCCCCGGGTTCTACAGGTGGCGGGATCAAGACCTCTACCTTTGCCATTCTGGTCCTTTCAGTGACATCCATGCTGAAGGGGAAAAAAGACCTGTCCATCTTCAATCGGAAGATACCGGTATTCAGTATCAGGGAAGTGACCAGCTTGATCGCTCTGTCGGTTTCTATCGTGTTGATGGTTGCGTTCGTAATGCTTCTGGTGGAATCCCATTCCATCGATAAGGTTGTTTTTGAGACCGTGTCTGCTTATGGGACGGTCGGACTGTCAATGGGAATAACCGCGGAACTGTCTTTAATCGGCAAGCTGTTGATTACTATGCTGATGTACATTGGCAGGATCGGACCGCTTACTCTGATCTATGCCATAGCCATCAGAAGGGAATCAATTCAGGTCAGTTTTGCGGAAGAGAAAGTGGTAATTGGATAACAGCAGATGCGATTGTACTGCTGGTTAAGGAGTTAATAAATGGCAAGATATGCAATAATTGGATTGGGAAGGTTCGGTTCCACGATAGCCACCATCCTGGCTGAGAATGGGATGGACGTAATAGCAATTGACCGTGATCAGACTTTGATCGATAGTATCAGTAGCAAGGTAACCTCTGCAATATGCGCCGATTCCACCGATGAGATCTCTCTGAGATCGCTCAACCTCAACGAAGCGGATGCGGTTATCATCGGAATTGGCAGCAACATCCAGGAGAGTATTCTGACTGCAGCCATCCTGAAGAAGATCGGAGCAGGAGTGATTTATGCCAAAGTCGAGAACCAATTGCATGGCAGGATCCTTGAACTGATCGGGGTGCAACACATACTGCTTCCCGAGGAGATGGTGGGCAATCAACTGGCCAAGACACTGATATCTCGGAATATTCTGGAGTATGTCAATCTGTCATCGGGACATATCATGATGGAGATGGTTGCACCTAGGGACTTTGTCGGGAGAACCCTGCAGGATCTTTCCATGCCACAGAACTGGGGTGTGAACGTAATAGCTATCCGCTACAATTTTCTTATGGTTACAGATGATGGCAAGAATGTTACAGAAAAGAGGCTGAATGATATGCCTGGCGCCAATGACACTATTTCTGAGGGTGATATCTTGATTTTGCTGGGGCCAAAAGGCAATATTGATAGGTTGATCTATGAAACATCGGCAAGGAAGGAATGATATGAAACGCTCATTTAAAGCCAATATCCAGTCAATTGTGCTCATTCTCCTGCTCATTGTATTGATCCAATCCACTCTGCTGTTGTTAGCTGTCAATGAAGGAGTATCCGTCAGGAAGAACATCCAATCG
Organism: Candidatus Cloacimonadota bacterium; assembly: GCA_016875595.1. GTDB lineage: Bacteria > Cloacimonadota > Cloacimonadia > Cloacimonadales > Cloacimonadaceae > VGPI01. Next base: position 6,058 of record VGPI01000028.1, on the reverse strand, counting down.
ATTGTGATCACGTTCTTTTTCATTATTTTTAGCTCCCTCATCTTTACATTCTATTTCTTACCCCACAAAGTCCACCAAGCTCTGAAGGAACTACAGTCGCTGATCGCCGAGATATCGGATGGAAATTTTGATAAAGACATCGATGGCTCGTTATATGATGCCGATTTGGAGATACAGAGGATCGTTGTCTCCATCCGGAAACTCTTGAGTGTGTCACGTCGCTTTGATCAGTTAAAAACGGGAAAGATCTATGAACAGAACCAGCGGATTCAACAGATGATCAACCTTATACCTCAGGGCATAATGATCTTCAACCTGTCCGGGGATCTGGCTTACTGCAATGATGTTATGCGCCGTAAACTGATCTGGATACAGGAGGGGATCAACATTAATGAGGTAATGCTAAAGAATTCTTTTGAACGATGCATATTCGAGATTATTATCGACTCGCTCAGACATGGTAATAACGTATATGACAACGATGTAAACGATTCAAATGGAAATCGTGTGGTTTCCATCAACGGTTCCATTATCAGAGATCGTAATGGTCTTCCCTCCGGAGGTGTTTACGTCCTTGATATGAGTAACGATGTCGCAGCGCATTAGGATTGAATACACTGCCTCTGAGTCAGAACGGCTGGACAAGTTCCTGGTTGGCCTCAAGATTCAGGAATTGCATTCTCGTACTTTTATCGAGAAACTGGTCGTTGGTGACCGTATTCTGGTCAATCTGATACCGGTCAAGAAGAGTTATCTACTCAATCAGGGCGACATGATCGATGTCCGTTTACCGGACCCGGAGCCGGTGGATATCGTGCCACAGGATATACCGCTCAGCGTGATCTTCGAAGATGAGTACCTTGCGGTGATCAATAAAGAGCCCGGTATGATCGTGCATCCTGGCTATGGCAATGCTGATAACACCTTGGTCAATGCGATTGTCTTTCGATTCGGCGAGGATCTGTCCTCAGGCAGAGAACCTAACCGTCCCGGTATCGTGCATCGTCTGGACCGAGGCACTTCGGGTCTGATGATTATTACCAAGGATGATGCCACACAGGCATTGGTCTGTGATATGTTTGCTCGGCGGAATATCCGCAAGGAATACCTCGCCATCATTTCCGGCATCCCTGATCCTCCATCCGGCAGGATTGAGACCAATATCACCCGTAGTATGGCAAATCCCAGAAAAATGTGCGTTGCTGAAGAAGGAAAATGGTCTGTCACGGATTATCAGATTGTCCACTTCTATCATTTTTTTGCCTTGGTCAGAGTGCATCTCCTTACCGGCAGGATGCATCAGATCAGGATTCATTTTGCTCATATGGGATTTCCGGTTCTCGGTGATCTACTCTACAACCGGATCAACTATGTACGTAGCCTGGTACCGGATAATATGAAACGAAAGGTCACCGATTTGCTTTACAATCAACTGTTACATCAGGCATTACATGCATACCGACTCCGTTTCCACCATCCGGTAACAGGAGCGGAGATCGATCTGGTGGCACCACCACCACCCGACTTTATCCAAGCCATTGATTGGCTTGATAGCAATTTTGCTATTGACAATCAAAAAACCAATTTAAACTTAATCCTCAGTGACAAAAACGAATGGGAATGTTGATGAATACAGACGTTAACAGTGTCTTTGCCTCGATTGAAGAAGCGATTGCCGTCATTAAAATTGGTGGTATGATCATTGTCGTGGATGACGAAAACCGTGAAAATGAAGGTGATCTGCTAATGGCGGGAGAAAATATCACCACCGATCAGGTCAATTTCATGATCTCGCAGGGGAAGGGATTGCTCTGCGTCCCGATGCCGGAAGAGTGGCTGCGAAATCTAAATATCCCTCTGATGACGGATAACATTACCGATCGGCATGGTACCAAATTTACCCTCTCGGTCGATGCCGCGCATGGTACCACGACAGGTATCTCTGCTACTGAGCGAGCGCTCTCGATCAGAAAACTGGCAGACCCCCTGAGTAAGGAAACTGATTTTGTCCGTCCCGGTCACATTTTCCCGCTCTTAGCTGAGAAAGGTGGGGTGCTCAAACGTGCCGGTCATACTGAAGCAGCCGTCGATCTGGCTACCCTTGCCGGTTTATATCCGGTCGGTGCTATCTGTGAGATCATCCGGGAGGATGGTGAGATGGCACGGCTAAATGATCTTGTTTCATTTAGCCGGAAACACGGACTTTTGATCATCACAATTGCCGATCTGATTCACTACCGCCGTAAGAAAGAAAAACTCGTTACCTGCCTATCGCGAGCCAAGTTACCCACTCAATTTGGGTCGTTTGATATTTTTACCTTCAGCAGCACTGTCTCGGATGAATATCATCTGGCGTTGGTTATGGGGGATGTTTCCACCGATGAACCGGTGTTGGTGCGTGTGCATTCCGAATGTCTGACCGGGGATGCCCTATTTTCTCAGCGATGTGATTGTGGTCAGCAGTTACTTCATTCTTTCCAGATCATCAGTCAGGCTCGTTCCGGCGTGATCCTGTACATGCGCCAGGAAGGGCGAGGCATTGGGTTGCTCAATAAACTCAAGGCATATCATCTTCAAGATCATGGTGCCGATACCGTGCAAGCCAATATCGAGCTTGGTTTTGCACCCGATCTTAGGGATTACGGCATTGGTGCCCAGATTCTCAGGGAACTCGGCATTAAGAAGCTACGATTGCTTACTAACAATCCCAAGAAGATCGTCGGCTTGGAAGGATACGGACTGGAAATCGTAGAACGTATCCCCATCGAGATCAAACCATCGGAACAGAACCGGGATTATCTCGCTACTAAAAAACAGAAAATGGGACACATCTTGAATGAAATATAAATATGGATACTTGATCGTGGTCCTTCTGACGCTGATGTCGGCAGTCTGGACCCAGATCACCGTTCCGGCAAAGGAAGGGTTTGTCAACGATTTTGCCCGAATTCTCCGTGATTCCACCCGCATTTCCATCAATAACTGGGCGATCGAACTCAAAGAGAAGACGGACATTGAATTTGCCATCGTGACCTTGCCATCCATCGGTGATTCCGACTACCTGATGTTTACCACTCAATTGTACAACACCTGGGGGATCGGAAACCGCAGGGACGAAGGCGTTCTAATCTTCCTCACCGTTGCCGAGCGCAAGCTGAAGATTGAGACCGGTTACGGCGTCGAAGGATATCTGACCGATGCCTTCTCAGCTGATGTCCGGGATCAAATGAGGAAGTATTTGTCGCAGGGCTCGGAGAACTGGGATCAGGCGTTCATTCAGGCGTCATTGATGATCCTGAACCGGATCGCTCGCGAGAAGAACGTCCAACTCACCGGAGTTCCTCGACACCGTGGCGGGATGAATGAAAGCGCTAAAGCCGCTGGGGTGATCGGATTCATTGCGTTGTTGATCATCCTGGGTATTGTCACCAAAGGCAGGATCTTTGAATGGCTGCTGATTGCCGTCATTATGTCCCGGCACGGCGGTGGCGGTCACTGGGGTGGCGGTGGATGGGGAGGCAGCTCCAGTGGTGGCAGTAGTGGTGGCTTTGGTGGTTTTGGTGGATTTGGTGGATTTGGTGGTGGTCGTTCCGGTGGTGGTGGTGCAGGAGGAGGTTTTTAAGCATGGAATTTTTAAAGTCGCTCACGTTTGTTTTGTGGAATATCGCCCTCGGTCTGGTGATCCTCTATTCTGTTAAATGGCTGTTGTTCAATCCCAAACAGCGTCGCTTTCTGGGTAAACGAGTACCCCTGACACCTGGCTTTTTCATCCGCAAGCGTGACTGGATCTTCAACAAGGTCAGGGATGTTTTACAGGATTACCTGGACCAGGCAAACGATCTTCTGAACAAGAGCGGGTACCTTGCAAAGTGGGAAACGATGGTCTTTGACGAGGTATTCAGGAGGACCAAGTTTATCGATGCCTGGAAATTGATGCCCCGAAAGTGGAAGGAAAAGCTTCGTGATCACATCGCCCAAGCCGGGCAGAACGTCGCACGTCGTATCCTGCGCAAGATCATTCCGGACCTGGTTGCCAAATATCGGTTGGAATACAGAATAGACGATTTTGATGAGCAATTCAGCGCCCAGGTGATCTATTCCTATTTCCGCCGGTACGTATATCGTTACCTGCGCTATTTCGTCATCGGGATCAATCTCCTGTTCGGGATCTCAAACATGATCTGGTACCTGATCCTGCTGATCTTCTGAACCGGATTACAATGACAAAGCACCACGGATCACGGACGGGATCGCATCTCTCGGCAGATATGCGCAGATTACTCCTGCGTTTTGCCACCGTTTCGCTGATCATAATGTCGCTGATCCTGCTTTCATCTTTACTGGTCTGGATCTTCGAGGGCGACGGAACGGAAAGTAACACGATCCGCAACATCTGGGATGGGATCTGGTGGGCAGTTGTTACGATCGCAACGGTCGGTTATGGCGACAAGTATCCGGTTACACCTTTCGGCAGAATGGTGGGATTGACCCTGATCGTCGCCGGCTTTACCAGTTTATCGGTTTTTACGGGTTTGATCGCATCGATGTTTGTCGAAGATCGGCTCAAAGGAGCAAAGGGCTTGAAACAGGTCAAAACACACAATCATATCGTCATTTGCGGCTGGAACAAAACCGCCGATGTAATCTTGAAAGCAATGGTGGAGAAGGAAATGACCGATATCGAAGTCGTTCTGGTGACCAATCAAACGCCAGAATTCTTCGAGAGCGTCGAATCCCGTTTTCCAAGTCTCAGGATCAAATTTGTCCGGGGTGAACCAACGTCCGAGGAGATCCTCCGCCGGGCAAGCATCCATGCCGCCTCCCAGGTGATCATCCTTGCCGACCAGAGTCTGGATCTGGCAAATGCCGATGACCGCACCATCATCATCGCCAATGCCATCCACTTCGGCGCCCCCAAAGCGAGGATCACGGTGCAACTGATCAATGGCGATAACCGTAATCTCCTTATCCGTATCGGGATCGAGAATATCATGGTCTATGACGAGGTGGGCGGATACATCCTGGCAAACAGTATTCAGGACGAATCCAGCTTGGCTGTCTACGACCAGCTTGCCCGTGATCCCAAGAGTTATCTGAGCACCATCCCGATTGAGGAGCAATTCATCGGCAAGCCCTTTGGCGAGCTCTTTCAACACCTGCTCAAAGAAAAGGGAATGATGATCATCGGGCTCATGTCCAAAGAACCGGAGATCGATCTGGAAGCCGTCTTTACGGATAATACGTCCGCCATCGATCAGTTCATCAAAAGCACCCTTGCCCAGTCGAAAAAGCTCAAGGCAGAGGACAAACACAATTTTCGCTGGAACCCCAAACATGACAGCCCCGTCCAGGAAAACGACCATGCCATTGTTCTCGTTTAGGCGGTTATGATGTTAGATATCAGCATTCTTGCCGGAATCCCCCTGTTCAAGGGTCTCAATCAGGAGCAACTGAAGATCGTTCAGCCCTATCTGAAACGGCAGCCGATTGCCAAAGGCCAGTACATCATCCAGGAGGATACCGTCGGTGATCTGCTCTATATCCTCTGTGACGGCACCGTAAAGATCACCAAACACCTGATCAAAGGGATGGACGATGCCGAAGCAAGAGAAAAAGTCCTGGCTACCCTGACCTCAGACCTGCTTCCCACTTTCGGCGAAAATGGCGTCCTCGGAAACAGCGTTCGCACCGCCAATGTCATCGCCCATACCGATTGCACGATGTTTACCCTCTCCCAATCCGACTATGAGCAATTGACCCAAAAGGATATCCATGTCGCTTTCGTTATCATGCAGAATATCGCCTGCAAGCTTTCCACTCTGCTCTATAATACCGATATCAACGTCGTCAAATTAGCCACCGCTCTCTTTATCGCCGTCCAGAAATAACCCGCTTCCTCCTTGCTTGATTACCTTAGTATAACCTTAGTATAACCTTACGACCGTAAGGTTATACTAAGGTTATACTAAGGTAATCAAGCAAGGAGGAGGGTAGAAACCACCCGGAATATAACGGGGAGTGAAGCAGGAAAATCAGGTGGCGCATAACTCCTGCTGAC
>VGPI01000027.1 GCA_016875595.1 Candidatus Cloacimonadota bacterium | reverse complement strand
TATCATAGAGCTTGTCCGCCGGGGTTTCCCGGGTGCTTTTGATCGTGGATTTGATGCCTCCGCCAGCCTTTGCGATCACTACATAATCCTCACCCTTTAGCCTCCGAGCAAATTCATCCTCACGTGTCCTACCAAAAACGAGATGAGTGTGGGCATCCACAAAGCCTGGCATCACGACTCCACCCTTGGCATCGATGACATTATCGCTGTTATATTGACTATTGATCTCAGCACTGGTGCCCACCGCTATGATCGATCTGTCCTGGATGGCGATCGCACCATCGGTGATAATGGACAGGTCATTCATCTGTTTGCCCTGGCGTGGCGTCTTGCCTTTGAGCGTGAGCAACTGTCCGGCATTGGTGATGATCAGGTCCACGCTCGGGGCGCTGGTGGAAGGCGCCCCTACATTTGGCAGAGGAATCATTTACCGCTCTCCATCTTCTTCTCCAGTTTTGCCCAGGTGTCCTTGAGTGTCACGATGCGGTTGAATACGATCTTGTCCTCTGCGGATTCGGGATCAACGCAGAAATAGCCCTGACGCATAAACTGGCATCTCGTACCGGGTTTGGCATTACCCAGATTGATCTCTGCAACGGCATTGGGGATCACTTTGATCGAATCAGGATTCAGGTAATCCAGGTAGGTCTTGCCCGCCTCGATCTCGGAAAGATCGGGCAGCGTAAAGAGCTGATCGTAGAGGCGGACTTCCATCGGCAAAGCATGAGCCGCCGAGACCCAATGGATCGTTCCTTTGACCTTTCTGCCTTCCGGAGTGGAGCCACCACCCGATTCGGGGTCATAGGTGCAACGCAGTTCTACGATCTTTCGGCTGGCAGGATCACGCACCACCTCTTTACAGGTGATGTAATAGGCGTGTTTCAGACGCACTTCCATCCCGGGAGCGAGACGGAACCACTTGGAGGGAGCGGCCTCGCGAAAATCATCACGTTCGATGTAGATCACTTTGCCAAAAGGGATCGTGCGTGTTCCGGCATTTGCATCCTCAGGATTGTTATCGGCTGTGATATTTTCCACGCACTCGTCAGGATAGTTCTCGATCACCACTCTCAGCGGATCGAGCACGACCATGTAGCGGGTAGCGATCTTATTCAGATATTCCCGAACACAAAACTGCAGCAATTCATAATCGACCAAACTATCTGCTTTGGCAACTCCGATCCGGTCACAAAAATCACGGATCGCTTCCGGAGGAAAGCCCCGCCGTCTCATCCCGGCAATCGTAGGCATGCGTGGATCATCCCAACCGCGTACATAGCCGCCTTCCACCAGCTCCAATAGACGCCGCTTACTCATCACGGTATAAGCCAGATTGAGCCGGGCAAATTCTATCTGTTGGGGATGGCAGGGTACGGACAATTGATCCAGAAACCAGTCATAAAGCGGACGGTGGTCTTCAAATTCCAGCGTGCAGATGGAATGCGTGATCATCTCAAGCGCATCGGATACGCAATGCGTGTAATCATACATCGGATAAATCTGCCATTGATCGCCGGTACGATGATGCTCGGTTTTTTTGATGCGGTAGATGACCGGATCACGCATGTTGATATTGGGTGAAGCCATATCAATTCTGGCGCGGAGGCATCGGCTGCCTTCCTCAAACTCACCTGCTCTCATCCGGCGGAAGAGGTCAAGGTTCTCTTCCACAGAGCGATCCCGCCAGGGACTGTCTTTGCCCGGGACGGTCAAAGTCCCGCGGTAGGCACGCATCTCATCCTGGGACAGGTCACAAACGAACGCCTTGCCTTGCCGGATAAGGTCTTCGGCATATTCATACAAGCGCTCAAAATAGTCCGAGGCATAAAACAGCTTGTCTTTCCAGTCAAATCCCAGCCACCGGATATCCGCCATGATCGATTCCACGTATTCCACCTCTTCCTTGGCGGGATTGGTATCGTCAAACCGCAGATGGCACACGCCATCATAATCCCTTGCCAATCCAAAATTCAGGCAGATGGACTTGGCGTGTCCGATATGCAGATAGCCATTGGGTTCGGGGGGAAAACGCGTCACTATCGACTTATGCTTCCCGCTTTCCAGATCCCGGTCGATAATGAACCGGATGAAATTGGAGATCGGCTTGATCCCTTCGGTACTCCCGACTCCGGTTCCCGGTTCACCCCTTTGATCAAACATCTTACTGTTAGCCATGACAATTCCTTATCTTTCTTGATTGTGCCCTTTTTCCAGAAACAGTGAAAAAGTCAAGCACTATCACAACTTGCCGCGATGTGGGGCGTTTTCTACCCAGTGAGTTAGAAAGCGTCTAAGGATAGGGCGGTTAAACGACTATCCGGTTTCGTCTCATCTCAGCCATTCGATTGATATTCAGTTCTTTATGACTGTAATTAACCAAAGTGGAAAACCTGCCTGCTTTTGGCATACAGAATGCACCGATACAGACCAGATGCCTGAATAACTGGTATCAAATGAGGAGAAAATGGAAGCAACGATCAAAATGAAACACCGGGAGATCGATACCATGATCGCTCCCGCGCTACTGAGCCGTTCGATCAATAAACCGGGGCTTTGCGCTTATTGCAAATGCAACCCGATCTGTACTTTGAGTAATGAGAACGGCTTGATCTTTGATTGTTCCGACTATGAAGATGGCGATACCTTCCGGGCAGTGGCACCTCTCTCCGCCCTCACTTATGAATTTGGAATGGAAGAGACACTCCGGCTTAAAGGTCTGTGCCACAATTGCTCCAGACAAGATAAATGTACTCTCAGCACCAGCCCGGACGGGATCTGGCGCTGCGAGGAGGACTGTCAGTAAATAATCCGGCTTTTCACATACTTCAACACAAACCGGTGGCTCCCAACCCTCTTTTTTTTGCCTCCTCCTTGCTTGATTACCTTAGTATAACCTTAGTATAACCTTACGACCGTAAGGTTATACTAAGGTTATACTAAGGTAATCAAGCAAGGAGGAGGGGGAGGGATAGGAAAAAATCCTCGACAAAAATCGGGCTAACCTGTAGGTGGGTAGAAATATTCAAATTATGGAGTGTTAATGACTGGAGAACCTGAAATGACTGGTATTGCGCGGATGACCTCATCGTCCACGGACTCTCGATCAGTCGATGAATACGGAGAAGCCATGATCAGCGTCAAAAACCTGGTCAAGGAATTCTCGCAGCGTCAGGGTGGTAAGTTCAGGGCAGTCGATGAAGTCAGTTTTCAGGCATACCGGGGAGAGATAGTGTGTCTGTTGGGGGTAAACGGCGCCGGCAAGACAACGACCATGCGCCTGCTCTCCACGGTATTCAAGCCCAGTGGGGGCAGTGCCGAGATCTGTGGTTACGACATCCATCGCGAGGCACAGAAAGTGCGGGAAAACCTGGGTTTTTTATCTGGTGACACCGGATTGTACAATCGGTTGCGGGCACGGGAATTCATCCGCTATTTCGGCAGATTGTACGGCACCGAAGATGCGGTAATCACCCGGAGGATCAGGGAAATGGCAGACCTGCTGGATATGCACGAATTTCTGGACCGCAAGATAGAATTTCTTTCCTCGGGTATGAAGCAAAAGGTGTCTATTGCCCGTTCGATCATTCACGATCCGCCGGTGATGATCTTTGACGAGCCGACCTCCGGGCTGGATATCCTCACGTCCCGCAATATCGTCGCCTTTATCCGCGATTGTAAGAAACGCGGCAAATGCGTTCTCTTTTCCACCCATATCATGCGTGAAGCAGAACGTTTAGCAGACCGGATCGTACTTATTCACAAAGGCAAAGTCCTGGCTGACGACACGCTGGAAAATCTGCGTCTTAATACCGGTCAGACCGATCTGGACGATATTTTTGTGTATTTTGTCAACCGGTTCACAGATGATATGGAGGTGACCGCAGATGAGTTTTAAGAAAGCCCTCACCGTCTATCGCAAGGAACTGCTGGAGCTATTCCGGGACCGCAGGACTTTATTCACCACGATCATCCTGCCGTTGATCCTGTATCCTTTGATCTTTGTCGGCTATTCGGCATTGATGACACGTCAGACCGGTGTGCTCGAGCAAAAAGGTGCGATCATTGCCGTCGTGGATAGTGCAGACGATGCCTCCAGCCGGATCATAGTATCGCATCTGGATAAGATCGACCATTTTAAACCACCGGAAATCAAAGACCAGATCCAGCAGCAGTATGATGATAAGTTCATCGATGGCATTGTGACAATCCGTGACACCACCCTGACTTCCGGGATCAATGGTTATCAGATATCGGTGCAATTCGACCGGGCGACCGACAAAGGCAGAATGATCATCGACAAGCTGCGCCGTGCCTTTGCTTCGGCTGAGAAGGAAGTATTGAGCGGCATGCTCCAGGAAAGAGGGGTATCAGACAAGCTTTTGGACGCCATGATTGTGAAGGAGATCGATACTTCCACGCGGCAGAAAAAGATGGGTATGGTGCTGGGTATGATCCTGCCCTACCTGATGATCGTGCTATTGGTAACCAGCGCAGCGGTAGTAGCGGCTGATCTGGTAGCCGGTGAGAAGGAACGCAAGACGCTGGAGACATTGCTCGTTTCCGCCGTTGCCCGCAATGAGATCGTGCTGGGTAAGTATCTGACCATCATAACATTCGCCTTCCTTAATGTGGTTATCAACCTCTTCAGTTTGTTCTTTTCCATGAAATACATGCTCTCCATGTCCGGTATCCAGACCGAGGGCGTTAAGATCCCCCTGGAGGGTTTTGGCATCCTGCTATTAGCCATGATCCCTCTGGCGACGCTCTTTGCCGCCATCCTGCTGTCCATATCCACGTTCTCCCGGCATATGAAAGAAGCCCGAAGCTATGAGCAGCCCTTGCTGATGGTCACGATCATGCTGGCGATGATCAGCTTCTTCCCGGCGATCGAGATGAATAAACTGCTGGCATTGGTCCCGGTGATCAATATCTCGCTGCTGTTCAAGGCGGTCATGATCAATGAATATCAGCTCTCACACCTGCTGTTGACCATCGGTTCGACGGTGGTTTATGATATCCTGGCGATCTGGATGACCATCCGTCTGTTCAATTCGGAAGGAGTCCTGTTCCGGGTGGATGACGATACCAGCATCAAGAATATCCGCAAGGAAAAGCGCAGTTTATTCAATCCCTTTTACGGGCTGGTGTATTTTACCTTGAGTTTATTGGTGTGGTTTTACCTGGGGATGTTACTACAAAGCGGTAAAGATAAGCTTGAGGGACTGGTTCAATCTCAATTACTGCTCATTCTCCTGCCGGTATTGCTCATAATCCGGATTCTTAAATTAAAAGCCAACGAGGTCTTGCGGTTCAAGCTGCCCAAAGCCAATCAATTGCTGTTGTTACCCTTCATAGCCATCCCGGCGATGCTGATCGTGGCTTATCTAATGCAGTCCATCAATATGGTTTTCCCGATCTCACAGAAATATATCGAATCAATGCAGGCACTTATGAATATCAGTGCCAATCCCTGGATCTTACTTTTGACGCTTGCATTATTGCCGGGGATATGCGAGGAAGTGCTGTTCCGGGGATGGCTGATGCGGTTCTATGAATCAAGCGGCAAGGTGATAGCGGTGGTCTGTACGGCATTGTTCTTTGCCGTCTTTCACCTGGATCCGGTCCGGTTGCTGCCTACTTTCCTGTTAGGATTGCTATTAGGCTATCTGACGATCCGATCGGGCAGTATCATAAGCAGTATGATATCACATACGATCAACAATGGTTTTGCCGTGCTGGTTGCCAGTTTTGAAGGGGCATGGATCATCAGATCATTGTTCGGAGCATCGGGGCAAATCCATCATTGGATGATGCCGCCTGTCGTTCTGATCTTCATAATAGCCCTGCTCATGTTTCACAAAGCTACAGCCAATAAGGAGTTAAAATGTGTGGAATAGTTGGATATATCGGTAAACGTAATGCTCTTCCGATCGTGGTGGAAGCGCTAAAACGCCTGGAATACAGGGGATACGACAGCTCCGGAGTGGCATTGATTCACGACAGTGAACTACTGGTCTATAAAAGGCAGGGAAAGATCATCGAACTGGAACGTAGTCTCCCGGAACCGGGCAAGTGCAGTGGCAATATCGCCATTGCCCATACCCGGTGGGCGACACATGGCGAACCCAATGAGATCAACGCTCATCCTCACAGCGACTGCCATCATCGTCTTGCCATAGTGCATAACGGCATTATCGAGAATTACAAAGTACTCAAAGACAGGCTCATGGAACTGGGTCATAAGTTCGTTAGCGATACCGATACCGAAGTAATCGTGCATCTGATCGAACAGTTTACACTCTCGGAACCCACTTTGGAAGACGCCGTATGCGAAGCTATGAAGCGTGTGGAGGGGACTTACGGATTGGTCGTGATCGACCGTGACGACCCCAACCGGCTGATCACCATCCGCAAAGGCAGCCCGATCGTGATCGGGATCGGAGACGACGAGAATTTTATCGCCTCGGACGTGCATGCCATTATAATCCATACCCGAAAAGTAATCTACCTGCAAGACAACGAGATGTGCGTTGTCGAACGCGACGGCTTTGGGATCACTACCTTGGATCGGGTCAGAGTGAAGCCCCAGATATCGGAAGTGGACTGGGATATATCGACGATAGAGAAAGGCGAATTCAAGCACTTCATGCTTAAAGAGATCTTTGAACAGCCCACGACGATAGAAAATGCGTTCCGGGGACGGATCTACGAAAGTATGGCAACAGCCCGGCTGGGAGGTTTGAGCGTCCCGTTACATGAGCTCAGACGCACAAAAAAGATCCACATAATCGCCTGTGGGACATCATATCACGCGGGTCTGATCGGAAAATACATCATAGAGGATCTGTCACGAATCCCCGTGGAAGTGGAATACGCCTCCGAATACCGATACCGCAATCCCATCATCCCCGATGACACGATCGTCTTTACCATTAGTCAATCCGGTGAAACGGCAGATACGCTGGCAGCCCTGAGAGAAGCCAAAGCCAGGGGAGCTAAGGTCCTTGGCATCACCAATGTGGTAGGAAGCTCGATCGCCCGGGAATCCGATGGTGGAACCTATATCCATGCCGGTAGTGAGATCGGTGTCGCCTCAACCAAGGCATTCACTTCGCAAGTGACCATACTATCGCTGTTAGGGATCCTTCTGGGCAGGATGCGAAACATGAGCACTGTCGTCGGAATGGAGTATATCCAGGAACTGCAACGCCTCCCTGAAAAAGTGAACCGGATATTGCAGAAAAACGCTCAGATCCGCCTGATTGCTGAGAGTATCGTACATTGTACCAATGCTCTGTACTTGGGACGGGGAGTGAATTATCCGGTGGCACTGGAAGGTGCGTTGAAACTCAAGGAGATCTCCTATATCCATGCTGAAGGCTATCCTGCGGCTGAAATGAAGCACGGACCCATTGCCCTGATCGATGAAAACATGCCGGTGGTAGCCGTGGCGACTCGGGATCCACTCTATGACAAGATCTACTCCAATCTCAATGAAGTGCGATCCCGCAAAGCCAGATTGATCTGTATCGCTTCGGAAGGAGATGAACTTCTGGCTCAAATCGCTGAGCATGTCGTTACGATCCCTGATACTCTGAACAACTTACAACCAATACTCTCCGTAATTCCGTTACAATTGCTCGCCTATCACGTAGCCGACCTGCGCGGTTTCGACGTTGACCAACCCCGCAATCTGGCAAAAAGCGTGACTGTGGAATAGCCCGGCAAGGGAAACCTGAAAAAAAACCTTGAACAAATCAGGCAGGCAAAAATCATTGTTTGAAAATAGAGATTTGCATCCGTATGGAGGAATATAATGCTCGATAACTTAAGAAAAAAACAGAAGATAGTCATCTATTTCATCGCCTTTGTCTTTATCATAGGAATGGCGGGGTTGGGGATCAGTGATTTTTTCAATCGCCCACCCAGTTATATCGGTAAAGTAAATGGAACCAAGATCACGATTGAGATGTATCAAAACAAGATCGCACAACTGGAAAGGAACTATCGGGAAATGTATCAAGACCGGGAACTGGATGAAAACACCAGACGAACCTTGGAAGAGCAAGCCTGGACTGCATTGGTCGAAGAGATCCTCCTGGAACAGCAACTGAAAAAGAACCGGATCAAGATCACTGATGATGATATCATTGCTGAAATGCAAAACAACCCTCCCCAAGAACTCATGCAAAATGAGGTCTTCCAGACCAACGGTCGTTTTGACCGCAGTAAGTATCTCAATGCCTTGAAGATGGATCCCACCTTTTTTACCCGAATGGAAGAATACATCCGCTCCTATCTTCCCAAACAGCGGCTGCAGGAACAAATCCAACAACAGTCCGGCATAACCATAGACAGCTTAAAGGCAGAGTACATAAAGGAATCAGATGAGCTTTACGGCAGGGCTATCTGGTTCAATTACAATTCACTTCCCGAGATAGCCGTAAGCGACGAAGAGATCAGAAACCACTACGAAACAGTCAAGGATCAGGAGTATAAAAAAGGACCTGCAGCAAGAATGAAATTCATCACATTTAAGTTTGAACCCACTGATGACGACTTCAATGCTGCGCTTCAGACTGCCAATGAAGTGTATAGTCTGGCAGTCAGGGGGGATGATTTTGCTGCAATCGCTGAGATGTACTCCGATGATCCCGGCTCTGCTCAGAATGGTGGAAGTCTGGGTGTATTTGGCAAAGGACAGATGGTCCCGGAATTTGAGCAAACTGCATTTAAGATGAAGCCTGGAGAAATCTCCCAGCCCTTCCGTACCCAGTTTGGCTGGCACGTGATTAAACTGATCGAGATAGCGGACGCTTCACCGGAGAATTATCAAGTCAATGCCAGTCACGTCCTGATCAAAGTTTCCGCCTCAGAAGAGACCAAAAGAGAGATCTTTCAACAAGCACAGGACTCGCGAAAACTCATTCGCAGGACAACGATCGATTCGGTGGCAGTTACCCTTAAACTTGAAGTGAAGGATTCCGATTGGGTACAGGACAAAGATGATTATATCCCCATGCTCGGCAAGCATTATGCTTTGATGCACTTCCTGCGAAATGGTAAGGTGAATCAAGTGTCCGAGGTTATGTTCGACAATCAGGGCAATGCCATCGTGGCTCAGATCACTGATCGGCAGAATGTGTATTATGAAGACTATGAAAAGATCAAACTGCGCATCAAGTATGAACTGGAACGAAAAAAGAAGATCGCTGCGATGAAGCCAAAAGCTGAGGATTTTTTCAAACAACACACTGCCGCAACGTTCTTTAAAGCGGCAGAAGCAGCAGGACACAGCATCATCGATCTCCAGCGTTTCCGCTCTGATTCGCAGGTACCCAATGTCGGCAAATCCACAGATTTTACCACAGCTGCGCTTGCCTTAAAGACCGGCGAGACATCCGGTTTGATCCATACACCAGAAGGAACGTTCATCATCTATTGCGAAAAGCGCAATTCCCCTGATATTGACGCCTTTATGAAGGATAACGAATACCAGGAAAAGATCCGCAAACGAATGGAAGAGCAGGCTTGGAACCGGTGGTGGGATGACATGAGGAAAGGCGCGGTCATTATCGACAACCGTCATAAACTACGCTACAGATAGTTTACCCTATGTCACATTTGATGATAAGTGTGAGCGGAGTAAGAGGTATCTCCGGTGATTCCCTTACTCCGCTCGTCGTTTCCAGATTCGCCGCTCAATTTGGCACATTCTGCCGGAATGGCACGGTAGTCGTGGGCAGAGATTCCCGAACCACGGGCACCGCCATGTTTCACTGCATTGTCGGCAGCTTGATCAGCGTTGGTTGTCAGGTGATCGATATCGGGATAACGCCCACGCCCACGGTATTGCTTGCCGTGAGACATCACCAGGCGGATGGTGGAATATCGATCACCGCCTCGCACAATCCACCCCAATGGAATGCCATGAAGTTTGTCGATCGGGATGGAATGTTCCTGAGTCCGGAACGTGCCTCGGCGTTCCTATCCACGATCGATACCGGTATCACATGGAAGAATTGGCAGGAAGTGGGCTCACTGGTTCCCGATAACGATGCGATTATGCGTCATATCGACCGTGTCCTGGATATTCCTTATGTAGATGTAGCACGCATTCGCGAGCGTAAGTTCCGGGTTGTGATCGATTCGGTCAACGGCGCCGGGGGATTGATCTCTCCCCTATTGCTGAGTAAACTCGGTTGTGAAGTTATAGAACTCAACTCGGAACCCACCGGCATCTTTGCTCATCCGGCAGAACCGCTGAATGAAAACCTGACTCAGCTCGAGCAAGCAGTATCCAAACATCGGGCAGATCTCGGTTTTGCCACCGATCCGGATGTCGATCGGTTGGCGATTGTATCAGACCGGGGTAAGTGCATCGGAGAAGAACTCAGCGTGGCATTGGCTGAGATGTTCGTTCTGGGCAAGAAAAAGGGCGACATCGTGGTCAACCTGTCATCATCGATGATCTCGGATGATATCGCAGCCCGATACGGGGTTACAGTCCACCGGGTAAAAGTAGGTGAGATAAATGTCGGGAAGAAAATGGAGGAGATCAGGTCCCCCATCGGCGGAGAAGGTAATGGTGGGATCATCTGCCCAGATGTACATTATACCAGAGACGCCATGGCAGGGATGGTACTGATCCTGGCATTACTCAGGCAGGAAGAGCGTCCCTTGTCCGCAATCGTGGACGACCTGCCCCGCTATTTCTTTGCCAAAGGCAAGATCGAAACCGCCCCCGAGAACATCGATCTTTACATGCACCGCGCTCTTCAGTTATCGAAGGGTCGTAAAACTGATCTGCAGGATGGGATTAAGATATACGGAGACAAACATTGGATCCATATTCGCAAATCCGGTACAGAACCCATCATCCGGGTCTATGTGGAAAGCGATTCTCAAGATAGATCGAACCAGATCTGTCAGACAACTATGGCGCTGATCACCGACGGGAAAACTTGAATATATCTGTATCAAAACCGATCGACAAATAATAATTAAAGTTGGCGCCATCCGTCATTGCCACCATTAATCTGATCGGCCCGACCACTGTATTGTAGCCCGTTCCGGCAAACACGCACCATGATGGATCTTCGTCGATCGGCCAGATCTCCCGGCTGGCATAGTTCAGACCCTGAACTCCACATTGCACAAACAGGTCGTTGACTGGTTCGGTGGTTAAGCTGATCTGACCCACTTGGTAAAAGGGCGCACTCTTTTCATACTTCTGCAAGCCCAAAAAACCATCGATCCCGCCAAAATAAAAAGGGTCGATCCCCGTCCCATCCTCGCGGTCAAAGAAGGACCCGTAATCCAGCAATAAACACGCAGAAACCCTCTCAAATACAGGCAGATACGCCTCACCTTTGAACTGGAACCGGCCATATCTCTTATCGCTGATCGATCTGTCGCTGGCTGCATTCAACCGGGTGGTGAACCGAAAACCTGAGGTAGGGAATAGGTAATCATCTACACTTTCGTGATATGCCTTAAACCCCAGTCCGGAGATCACTGTCACCGGCTTTATGGGTTCGGTATTGGATACATCACGGTATAGATTGGTTCGAAATGAATATACGTATGCCTCAGCAACCGCGAAACGCCGCACAAACACACCGATCCCCGAGGTAAAACCTAACTCCATTGATCGGACACTGTTTGTCCTTTGATGATCATCATTGTAGAAGTACAGTGTCTTTTCATTGATGTAAGGGAATATCCGGTAATAGATCCCCCAGAAATCCCCGAAATTCTTGACAAAGTCCAGATTCAATTCATTCTTGTCACCTACCTTGACCTCTGCCAGGGCAAGCGAATTGCGCATGAGATAATTACTCAGAGATAAGACCACACCAGCCACCATTCCATCCATAGATGTATAGTTCAGATTCACCGCTAATGTCTTTCGTTGTCTTTCCTTGACTACGATGATCAATCGATAGCCATCCTTATCTGGCTCAAACATGGGATAAATAGTCTGGAATAATTGGGAGTTCCAGCCTGACCGACATGCGCTGATGATCTCTTCAACCGTATAGAGTCTCTTTGGTCTTAACTCGATGTATTCCTTGATCTTGGTTGAGCTGATGTGTAAGTTGCCCCGTACGGTGATCTCATTAATGTAGATTCTATGTAGAGGATATAAATAAGCCTGCGGCTTTGGGCGGGATTGATCCAAGAGCCAGGGATTGGCGATCAACAACGAATCGATAACCGATCTGCCATAAGCCTCGCCGGCATCGATGATATGTCTGATCTGACGAAAGTCGGTTGCTGAATAGGCATCCAGTTCAGGTACCATTACCAAATCACAGTCACTGACCTGTGCTTCCACATTACGGGTCATCCCGATATTGATCGTCTGATCAAGAATGGTAAACAAGCTATTCAGCCGCTCCAGTGGTCTGAGGGGAGAATTGGTCTTGAATCCAACGACATAATCCGCCCCTAAGTCACGTACCTGCTCAATTGGGATGTTGAACCCAATACCGCCATCAATATAACTGTGCCCATCAATGTTAAAAGGCATTACAATGCTCGGGATGGAAATGGAAGCCCTGATCACCTGCATCATTGACCCTGAGGTGAAAACCCTGGATTCGCCCGTGATCAGATCAGTCGCCACGCAAGAGAAAGGTATCGCCAGATCAGAAAAATCAGTGATTCCCGATGCTGGTGCAAATATACGGGCTAATTCAAGATTGATATTATTCCCGTTGAAAATCCCCCGGGGATACTGCATCCGCCATTCATCATCGATCTCAAACACTGTATTACCATAGGGTTTCCACCGTTTCTGACCGATGTACAGATCCTGCCGTTCCTGCTTTTCATCAAATAGCATCGTCCAATTAAGCTTCAGGGTGATATCCTCCAGTTCATTGGCATCATAACCCATGGCATACAATCCCCCCAAAAACGCCCCAATACTTGTGCCGCTAATACAATCCGGCCTGATCCCATACTCTTCGAAGACCTTGAGAATACCGATATTGGCAAAGCCCCTCGCCCCTCCGCCACTGAAAGCAAAGCCCAGTTTGGCTGCAGGAAGGATCTGCGCCAAACCGAGCATCAATATCAGCATCATCCAGCGTCTTGTCATCTCAGTGCACCTTGGGTGCAATACCTTTTGTGTCTCATAGCCCATTCGCTTTGATTTCTTTCCTTATTCCACCGGATCGGACAAAGGCATCATAAGGGAATACTGACCGCACTTCATACGGTCATTGTCCCCTGATCCAACAATAACAAATCAGAACAAAAGGCAGGGAGGATCGGGAGATCGTCCTGCCTGACGATGATCTAATAGTTATCCTGGTTTACTTTAGTGCTGTCAGATTGATCTGGCTTCACTCCGGGATCCCGGGGCTGAAATGGCCTTTGCTCGAATTCCACTCTGCCAAAGACGGCATTGGCTTCAATATAGACCGTGGGCAATCCGTTTTTAGCTCCCATCTTGCTCGGGATCTTGACGCTGCCGAAGACAGCGGTCGGATTGATGTGGAAATGGTAATCTCCGGGCAGGGTTACAAAGTTGGAGCCAAACACCGCTGTAACCTCAATGTTTTCCCCGTCCCTAAACTCCCGGTTGGTCAGATCGACGGTTCCACTGCTAAAAACCACTGAGAATTCACTGCCGGTACCGGAAGAGATATGTACTTTTCCACGATTTGCGGATTTGGGAGTCCCATGAAAGCCGATCAACATATTGATACCCCAGAAAATGAGGATGACCGCGATAAAGATCCGGAAAAGCGGTACGGATTGAATCACTCCCATTGCTTTGAGGATGACTGAAATACCGAAGAGGACTATGATGATCCCCCAGAATAAATTGCTGAATAATACCATTTTCATCTCCATGTCTCCTATTGGTTAGAATTGTAAGGTAGATTCCCAGAGCTCTCTGAGCTTTCTGGCGTCCGATCTGATCAGGTTGTTTATGCTTAACGTTGTGTTCTCTGTCACTTGACCGATAATGGTGTATAAATGCTGGATATGGTTGATCCTCTGGATTACTTGAGGGAGATCACTGGTTCTGACGCTGATCACAATGCGTCCGGGTGATTCGCCGAACAGGGCGGTACTGCTCCTCCCCCGGATCTCGAATGACGCCTTGATGCCAAAGGTCTGATCCGGAGTAAAACAGCTCTCTACCAGGGCGATTGCCAAACCGCCTTCCGAGCAATCATGCGCCGATTGGACAAGTCCCTGATCCATGAGTTCATACATCACTTGATGCAGTTCCAGCTCCTTCTCCAGATCTACCGTTGGAACATCTCCGGCGATCAAGCCATGCATGATTCTGAGATATTCCGAGCCACCGATCCCGGTTGCCCCCACACCCAACAGGATGATCGTATCCCCTGCTGACTTGAAGTATTGCGTGACGCTTTTATGATAATCATCAATGATGCCCAGCATCCCGATCACGGGAGTGGGATAGATGGCTCCCTGCGGATTTTCGTTGTAGAAGGATACGTTTCCACCTGTAACCGGTGTCTTGAGGACGGTGCAGGCATCACGCATACCCCGGATAACTTCGCTGAAAGTCCAATAGACCTGAGGTTTATAGGGATTGCCGAAATTGAGGCAGTTGGTCACTGCCACGGGCTTACCACCGCTGCAGACGATATTTCTGGCGGATTCGGCAATGGCGGCTTTGGCGCCTTCATAGGGATTGAGATAACAATAGCGGCTGTTACAGTCGGTGGACATGGCAATGGCTTTGCAGGTGTCTTTGATGACGATGACGGCAGCATCGCTGCCCGGTTCGATATGAGTGTTGATCTGGACCATGTGGTCATACTGGCGATAGACCTCACGCCGGCTGGCGATATTGGGTGAAGCGATCAGTTTCTCCAATACATCATGGTAATCATCCGGTTCCGGTAGCTCATCAAGATCAATCTGATGCAGTTCATCCAGCCAGTCCGGACGTTTTCTTTCCCGTTCATAGACCGGGGCACCGCCACCCAAAACCAGGTAATAAGCAGGAATCTCGGCACATACTTCCCCCTGATCCATGACCCTGAGCAGCTTATCATCAGTTACTTTACCGATAACCACGGCATCCAG
>VGPI01000026.1 GCA_016875595.1 Candidatus Cloacimonadota bacterium | reverse complement strand
ATGATGCAGAGTATCGGCAATTTTGACCGGGCGCTGAGAGACGAGATGCAGCGCACCCGCACCGAACTGATGGCGATGTTGGGCCAAAACCGTAAAGAGCTGAACAACCGTCTGATCCAGCTTAATAAACAGCTCAACAATGACTTTGCCCGCAACCGTCGCGAATTGAGTGATAATCTCGCATCCCTCACCGCCCAGATCAATACCGATGCCGCCAGCAATCGCGAGGAGCTCAGGCAATCGCTGGATGCCTTTACCACGACGGTCAATAACCGCTTGACCAGCCTGGACACTAATCTCAGGACCAGTTTGGAAAACCTGCGGCAACAAAACGAAGAGAAACTCACTCAGATCCAGCAAAACAACGAAACCAAACTGGAGGAGATGCGCAGAACAGTGGACGAGAGGCTGCAGACCACTCTGGAGACCCGTCTCGCCTCTTCTTTTCAGCAGGTCAGCGAACAATTGGACAGGGTGCACCAAGGACTGGGCGAGATGCAGACCCTTGCCAGCGGAGTGGGCGATCTGAAACGCGTCCTTTCCAACGTCAAGAACCGTGGGGTAATGGGTGAGATCCAGCTCAGCAACTTGCTGGAACAGATCCTTACGCCGGAGCAGTACGTGATCAATTTCCGCCCATTCAAGCGGCGCGAGGAGATCGTCGAATTTGCCATCCGCCTGCCCGGCAGGGATATGGACGCCGAATCGCTCTATCTGCCGGTCGATGCCAAATTCCCCATTGAGGTCTATGAGCGGATGACCACTGCCCTGGAAGGCGCGGATGTGGAAGAGATCACCCTCCGCCGGAGCGAACTGGACAAGTCCATCCGCACCTGTGCCAAACAAATACGCGACAAATACATCAATCCGCCCCTTACCACCGACTTCGCTTTGATGTTTCTGCCGATGGAAGGCCTTTTTGCCGAGGTGATGCGCAGTCCGGAGCTCTTTGAAACCATCCGCCGTGATTATCATGTGATCATCACCGGACCCACCACGCTCACGGCACTGCTCAACAGCTTGCAGATGGGCTTCCGCACCCTTGCCATCGAAAAGCGCTCCAGCGAGGTCTGGAAGCTGCTCGGTGCGATCAAGACCGAATTCGGCAAGTTTGGCGATGTCCTGTCGCGCACCCAGAAGAAGCTGCAGGAAGCCAGCAACGTCATCGAAAGCGCTAATGAACGCACCCGTGTCATTCAACGCAAACTGCGCAATATAGAGGAATTGCCCCATGAAGAGGCACAGGATTTGCTGGAGCTGAACCAGGAATCCGAGAGCCCCATCGAAGATGCGTCTTTCCCAAGCGCCCTGTTTGCGGATGATGAAACATCCGGGTGAATTTTTCCCTTGACGGAAAACCGATGGTTGCGCAACATTGCGTTACTTACCGGTTACATTTGCAGGGATGTCTTATCAAGGCGCCCACTGTAGCCCTCGCAGGGGCGTCTTTCCGAGGCGCGCGTAAGATGAACAGAATAAACCATAGATGGAGGAACCCATGTTTTTAGCTGGTGAAAGAATGAAAGAGGTGTTTCTCAAGGCGAAAAAGCATCGCTTTGGGATCATCGCATCCAATATTGTCTTCGATTCCCAGATCCGCGCCATCGTCCAGGGCTATGCCGCCGTCAATTCGGATGGCTTGATGCAGATGAGTTCCGGTGCCTGCAAATATGCCGCTGGGTCATCGCAGGACATCAAAGCCGGGGCGCGTTTCATCGCGGTGATGGTCAAGACCTTTGCCGATCAGTTTACGCAGAGCGGAGTGGGCTTGCACATCGACCACGCCACCCCCAACTACTTTGACTTCATCGTCTATTGCATCGAGAACAACCTGGTCACCTCGGTGATGATCGACGCCTCGCAGGAAGAACTCAGCGAGAATATCCGCATCACCAAAGAGGTGGTGAATCTGGCGCACAAGCGTGGCGTGATCGTGGAAGGAGAGATTGGTCACATCAAAGGCACCGAGGATGAATTCGTCTCCGAGACCGAACTCTACACCAAACCGGAGGAAGCGCTCGAATTCGTCCGGAAGACCAATGTCGATCTTTTTGCCGCTTCCGTTGGTACCAACCATGGCGTCACCAAAGGTGCCAAAGTTCAGCTCCGTCTTGATCTGATCAAAGAGATCGATGACCTGCTCATCCACAACGGAGTGGAACGCGGACTCGTCCTGCACGGCGCATCCGGTCTTACCGATGAACAGCAGCAGACCGCCATCCGCAACGGCGTCGTCAAGATCAACAAAGACACCCATTATCAAATGGATATGGCTGCCGCCATCCAGGCATACTGGGAAAAGGAAAAGTACGCCATCGTCTGCCCGCCCAACCTGAGCGTTGATGATTACACGCCGAACAAGAGCAAATTCGATCCCCGCAAGTGGCTCATCAAAGGCGAGGACGCCATGCACGAGACGGTACGCGGCTTTTGCCTCATGTCCGGCAGCGCTAACAACAGCATATTACACAAATAGCAGGGGCGTCTTGCCAAAGCGCCCTTTTTATAGGAGATAAATATGAAAACCATAGCCATCAATGGATTCGGACGTATCGGCAGATTGGTTCTGCGTGCCATCCTCCAAGATTATCCCGATCTCAATGTCGTGGCGATCAATGACCTGACCGATGCCAAAACACTTGCTCATCTTTTCAAATACGACAGTATCCACCGCATATTCCCCGGTGAGATCAGTTACACCGACAATGCTCTGACCGTCAATGGCAAGAGCATCCGCATCTATGCCGAGAAAGACCCCGAAGCCCTGCCCTGGAAGGACTTGGGCGTGGAGATCGTGATCGAATCGACGGGGATCTTCACCTCCCGTGAAAAAGCTGCCAAACACCAGAAAGCCGGCGCCAAAAAGGTCATCATCACCGCCCCCGCCAAGGATGAAGTGGATGCCACCATCGTCATGGGCGTCAATCACGACACCCTGAAACCGGAGCACTCCATCGTCTCCAATGCCTCCTGCACCACGAACTGCCTTGCCCCCGTCGCCAAAGTCCTGCAGGACAATTTCGGCATCGTCAACGGCATTATGACCACCATTCATTCCTATACCAACGACCAGCGAATCCTTGATTTTCCGCACAGCGACCTGCGCCGCGCCCGGGCCGCTGCCATGAGCATGATCCCGACCACCACCGGCGCCGCCAAAGCGATCGGACTGGTAATTCCCGCACTCAAAGGCAAGATGGACGGGATCGCCATCCGCGTCCCGACCCCCGACGGATCTCTGGTGGATCTCACCGTCAACCTCCACAAAGCCGCCGCCAAAGACGAGATCAATGCCGTCATGAAAACCGCCGCCGCCACTTACCTCAAGGGCTACCTGATGTATTGTGACGAACCCATCGTCTCCATCGACATCGTGGGCAATCCCTATTCCTCGATCTTTGATGCCCCGTCCACTTACGTCAAGGATAATATGGTCAAGATCTTCGCCTGGTATGACAACGAATGGGGCTATTCCTGCCGCGTTGCCGACCTAGCGGAATATCTGCAGGTGTAAAGCACCAACTGCCAGGCATTGACAATTACAGGGGCGGATCCATACTAGGATCCGCCCCTGATCTTTTCCGTCGCTTTTTCCTCGGGTTCGCCTCGAGATCGCTTCGAGACTCGAGGCGATCTCGAGGCGAAGGTGACTCGAAAGCGGAATGAACCAAAAGGAGATATGGAAAGGGAACGACAGACAAACAGGCAACCGTAGAGGCAGATGGGCTGTTTCCACCTCTTACCAAAGCTGAAACCGAACTTCAGTGGGTCAGGATGGCTACTTGTGTTTCCTTATCCTGTTATACTCCGCTTCAGTTACCTCGTTCAGTTCATATTTATTGCCGGCTTCATTCAGGGCGAGCAAATAATATCCGGGAGGGATCTCGCTGTCGGCGCGCTGGGGATCGATCAGAGGGGTGCCTTCGACGATGTAAGCGCTTTTTCCATAAATATACGGGATGTAAAAGAACTTGGAATACAGCACTCCATCCACCAGCGCTACTGCGCCATTGACACTTTCCAGAGCTTTGTCAATGGCTTCTTTCATATTCGGTGTGCCGGTCGGTAGAATGATGATAATATGCACCGCATCTTCACCGGTGATCCTGGATCCTGCCCGTTGGAAAGTGGATGCCCGGCTGAGATCGATATTCTTGGTGGAAATGATGGTGAAATCGACTAAGCGCGTAACGCAAGCGCTTAAGAGAAGGGCAAATACGATCGCTATCAGCAATAGCATTTTCATAGTATAAACTCCTTGTTTCCTTTTTGATCAAACAATGGAAATCCCAGATGATCAATTGAACAAACCCGATCAATTGACCGCCAAATCACATCTATCTTGTCCTTTCGGATCGTTTGAGGCTGGATGCACGTACAACGGAGCCAGTGACCTCAGGATATTGTTTGTTGTCAAGCATTATCCGAGGTATTTATTAAGATCCCGGTTCATTTCTGCTATCTTATCTGACTGTCAGGGGCTTATCCCAGGAAAAATCCTACGATGCCCGCCCCGATCAGCAGCAGAAAGGGATTGATCTTCCACTTCCAAGTCAGCAGCAATGCGACGGCAAAAATTCCGACGGAAAACCAGTCCCGGATGGCATCCCGTCCCGCCATAATGGCGGCAGCGGCGATCAATCCGATCGCCAGGGGACGCAGGCGGTAAAAAATGCGGTTGAACCACGGTTTGTGTCTCAATTTCACATAGGACAGGGTGATCAGCAGCATCAGCAACAGCGAGGGCAGGATCACACCCAGCGTGCAAACCACTGCCCCGGCGATCCCTGACTTTTGATAGCCGATGAAGGTGGCGGCATTGATCGCTATCGGTCCGGGGGTCATTTGTGAGACGGCGACGATGTCAAAGAACTCCGCCTCGGTCAGCCAGCCATAGTTCAAGACCACTTCCTGTTTGATCATCGCCAGAATGGCATAGCCGCCGCCAACGCTGAACAGCCCGATCTTGGTAAACACCGCCAGCATAATCAGTAAGGTCATGGCTTCCGATCTCCCGAGGGGACGCTTTCACTCAACGCCCAGAGGATGGCGGCGATGATCAGATACACCGGACTGACAAAGAGAAAGCTCACCAGCCCGGCAGCCAGAACGGGTATCCATAGGGTTTTGAGATTGACCCCGCCACTGCGTGACATCTGGAAAACGGGAAAGGCGATAAGGGCGGTTACTGCGGGCTTGAGAGCGTGAAATACCCGGCGTACTGACTCCAGATCGGCAAAGCGGGTCAAGCTGGAGGCGATGATTAGAATTATGATCAAGGATGGCAGTAAGGCACCGAGCGTAGCAACCAGCAAACCACTATAGCGCCGAAGCCGGAAACCGACATAGGCGCTGATGTTGATCGCAATCGGTCCGGGACAGGATTGGGCTGCCGCCAAGCCGTCCATAAATTCCTCTTCACTCAGCCACTTGTGCCGCTTGACCACTTCGCTGCGGATCAGGGGGATCATGGCATAGCCACCGCCGATGGTGAAAGCACCGATCTTGAGGAAAGTGACAAAGATGCTTCCCAACACTGTTATGACCGGTCTCCGGAATGCTCTTCGATGAGTTTGACCAATTCCCGCACCAGAACCTGCTCCGGGTACTTGCCGACGATCCTGCCTTTGGCAAAGAGCAAGCCCTCGCCTTCCCCGCCGGCTATCCCATAGTCCGCCTCACGTGCTTCGCCCGGGCCATTGACTGCACAACCCATCACTGCCACGGTCAAAGGCATATCCGCCAGATGTTTAAGTGCATCTTCCACCTGCTGGGTGAGGGTGATGAGATTGATCCTGGTTCTGCCACAGGTGGGGCAAGAAATGATGTCCAGACCACGCCGCAGTCCCAGGGTCTGGAGGAGCGCTTGGGCAACGGCGATCTCCCGCTCCGGTTCAGCGGTCAAAGAGACCCGGATGGTATCTCCGATGCCTTCACTCAGCAGGATGCCCAGAGCGATGGAGGACTTGATCATGCCCTTGAATTCCGTCCCTGCTTCGGTCAAGCCCAGATGCAACGGGTAATCGCAACGCTGACTGAGCAGACGGTAACTGTCCAGGGTCAAGCCCAGGTGCGATGCTTTGACCGAGATCTTGATCTCGTGATAGGATAGACGTTCCAGGATATGGACGTGCTGCAGGGCGGATTCCACCATTGCCCCGGCGCTAAGTCCATACCTTCTGAGCAGATCGGGATGGATGGAACCGCTGTTCACTCCGATGCG
This sequence comes from Candidatus Cloacimonadota bacterium, assembly GCA_016875595.1. Classification (GTDB taxonomy): domain Bacteria; phylum Cloacimonadota; class Cloacimonadia; order Cloacimonadales; family Cloacimonadaceae; genus VGPI01. Next base: position 8,872 of record VGPI01000026.1, on the reverse strand, counting down.
GATGGGGATCATCCGCTCGCGGACTGCTGCTACGATCTCGCGGACGTTGGCTTCGGAACCGATATTGCCGGGATTGATGCGCAGGGCGTCAATCCCTCCGGCAATGGCGGTTAGCGCCAGCTTGTGGTCAAAGTGGATATCAGCGATCAAAGGCAGTGGGGATTGTCGCTTGAGCGCCTCAACTGCTTGGGCATCCTGTTCATCCGCAATGGCAATGCGGATAAGTTCGCATCCGGCTTGATGCAAAGCGTTGATCTGTGCCATTGAGGCTACGATATCGGCAGTCCTTGTGACCAGCATGGATTGAATGCTGACCGGAGCACCGCCGCCGATGGCAACATTGCCGATCATGATCCTGCGGGTCGTTCTGCGCTTGATCTCCATATTCATCTTCCTGTGTTGATACTCGAGTCCTAAGATATTGGAAGCGCTGTTTTTGTCCAGTAAATCGAATATATCTCTTGACACATACCTGTTGCCCCATTTCTTAGTCAACCAGACAAGCTACGAGCAGGAGCCGATAATGAGACATAAACCGATCGTAACCATAGCGCTGGCAGTGTTGATGATGGTGTCCTCCGCCGCTTGGGCATCTGGCGTAAGCCCACGTGCTCAGAAAACTGCGCGGGAACGCCTGAAGATGTTCGAGATTGATTATACCGCTGATAATTTCATGCTGTATGCCAGAAAGGGTAACTATGAAATAGTCGAGACCTTTATCCGGGCAGGAATGAGTCCGGACGCAGCAAATAACAACGGTGACCGGGCTTTGATCGTCGCCTCTGAAAAGGGACATCTGAAGGTGATCAATGTCCTCATCAAATATAAGGCAGACCTCAATGTCACCGATCTCGACGGGAGCACTGCCTTGATGTATGCTGCCTTTTATCATCAGGAGAAAGTCGTCAATCTTCTGGTCAATAAAGGTGCGAATGTCAATATCCAGAACCGAGCGGGGATGACGGCGCTCATGTATGCGATCATGGCGGGCAATATCAATTGCATCGATTACGTGCTGACCAAAGATGCCGATATTATGCTACGCTGTGGGCTCGACCGGACCGCGATCTCGCTGGCCAGACAAAAAGGCTATATGAATATCGCCAGATATATCCAGGAAAAGATGGATTATCTGAAATACCGACACAAACAGGAATCCAAAGAAATGGAAATCCGCAATCCACTAAAACCAAGTGTACCGAGGGAAAAATGAAAACTAAACTCACTCTCATCTTGATCCTGGCAGTCCTGGGCCTGCCCATTATGGCACAAAACTGGCTGACCATCTACAATGACGACCTGTCGCTCGTCCGCACTCAATTCCAGTTGGAACTCAAAAAAGGCAGGCAGTCATACAACTTTGATCAGATCACAGCGCGGATCGACCCCGCCTCCGTGATCGTCAAATCCAAGGATAATTCCGTCATTATACTGGAACAGAACTATGAGTTTGACCTTGCCGGCACCAATCAGATCCTGCTCAAGTATCTGGACCGCGAGATCAGTATCCTGACCCAACAGGGCTCAAACTATACCGGGACTCTCAAGTTCTTTGATAGCACCAATATCGGCTTGATCGAGAAAAGCACCAACCGACTGATCATCGTCAACGCCAGCGAGATCGAGAACCTGCAACTGGCTGAATTGCCGGCTAATTTTTATACCAGACCCACCCTTCACTGGCGGCTGGATGCTCCCAAAACCGGTAAATTCCCGATGCAGATGACCTATCTGACCGGCGGCTTAAGCTGGGACGTGACCTACAATACGGTCTGGGATGGGAAAAAACTGCTTTTCAATGCCTGGGTCACCATCCGCAATACCTCCGGCAAGGCATTTGATGATGTAACGCTCAAGCTCATCGCCGGTGAGGTCAATCGTATCCGTCAAGCCTGGACTGGTGGGACGGGACGGAATATGATGGATTATGATACCGTGGCAGCAGAATACGCTCCCAAGGCAATGGAATTTGAGGAAAAAGAGTTCCACGACTTCCACCTCTACACCCTGGATGAGAAAGTTTCCTTTGCCAATAACCAGACCAAACAGATCCAGCTTTTCCCCACCAAGACCGTGGTCGCCGAAGCCGTCTATGAATACAACCTTTTCGGCAGTGCCGTCAATAGCATCATTCGCTTCAAGAACACCAAGGAAAACGGCATTGGTATCCCTCTGCCCAAAGGCACCATCAAGGTCTATAAGGAAGACAGCGACGGCAACCAGGAATTCATCGGCGAGGATAGCATCAATCACACCGGACGCAATGAAGAGATCAGGATCAACACCGGCAAGGCATTCGACCTCGTCGGCAAGACGCTGGTTACCTCTACCAAACAGATCAGCAACCGCGTCAGCGAAAAGACCATCCAGATCACTCTGCGCAACAATTCCAAGGAAAAGAAGACCATCGACGTCGTTTACCGGCTTCCCGCCACCTCGAGGATCCTCAGCGTCAGTCCGGAAGCCTACAAATATGAGATTGACTCAGACCGCAAGGTGACCTTCAAGATCGAGATCGAACCCGACAAGGAAGTGATCTTCTCCTTTGTCGAACGTAGCGAGTGGTAAACAACCGGTTGAACAAGCATCTTAAACCAATCGAGAGTATTATGCGCGATAGATTGTACGACAACCTGGTCGGGATCCAGCGGGAGATGCTCAAGATCCTGAGCGAGGTCTCTTCCATCACCTCCAATCCTCTGGCTCTGGAAGACCCGATCGATAATGCCTGGCATCCCAAGTGTGATATCTATCAAACAGATACGCAATGGATCGTGATCGTTGAACTGGCAGGTGTCCGCAAGGAAGATATCAATATCTCCATCACTTCCGAGTATCTGCGGATCTCCGGTGTCCGACGCCTGGAAATGGGAGATCCACCCACCTGCTACTTCAACATGGAGATTGAGACCGGCAATTTTGACCGCCGGATCTTCTTCCCGGATATCTCGCTGGACAAGGACGATCCCAGAGTCTTCTATCAAAATGGCATTCTCCGGATCGTCTTTGACATGAAACCGGTGGTGGAACGTCTCATCCCGATCGACTGATCCAGTAAAGGTAAATAGTATAAACTTCCGCCACTTATCCTGCCATGGTAGGGGTGGTGGAAGGTAAATGAGGAGGAATACGTGCCGGCTGTTCCGCGGGTATCCAGATACATCTGTTGCCTGTGCCTGTTTTTGTGTGCCATTTGCGTGATCAATGCCCAGTTCATTCAGATCGGCAGCGGTACCGCAATCAATCAGGGACTACCCTTTGAACCCTCCCAGCATTACAGTTACTCCCAACAACTCTACCTGAATGGCGAAATCAACACTGCCGGTCTGATCACTGCCCTCAGTTTCAATTACCGTAGCGTCGGCTCCACCTTTCTGACCAATAACGGCATGCTCAATATCTGGATGGGACAAACGCCACTTTCTTCCTTCACGGATTGGATCCCGATCAACAATCTAACCCCTGTTTTCAGCGGGGATTTGATCGCTGCTTACTTCGATAGCGGCGTTCCCGGCACCGGATGGATGACCATACCTCTCCAATCGGCCTTCTTTTATGATGCCGGCGCCAATTTGGTCATTGCCGTGGATGAGAACCAGCCCGGCTTCAGTAGCACCGGTGATGACTTTTATTGTACTCAGACAAACCAAGCCAGAGGTATGGTCTTTTACTCTCTAACGACCAATCCCGATCCGGAGAATCCTCCCGCCACCGGCTTTAACCTGCGCAATCACTTTGCCAATCTCCGTCTCCATATCTCACCGGTAAACTACATGCCCCGAGATCCGCAACCACCACATAACTCCACCGAAGTCCCGATTGACCCCCTTCTTTCCTGGCAGAGCGATGCCACTACCTTTGATCTGGCTTTGGGCACCGATCCTGATGCCCTGCCGCTTGTGGCAACCGCTCTCACTCAATGCCAATGGCAATCGCTCACTCCGCTAACTCCTTTCACCACATATCACTGGCAGGTGATTGCCCATCACGATAACCAGACATATTCCAGCCCGGTCTGGACATTCCAGACCACCGGAGAGACATTAACCGCTCCCCGTAATCTCAATGGCTTCTTCGTCAATGATCATGTCAATCTCACCTGGCAGCCCCCCACTTCCGGCACCGTCGTCGAGTACCAGATCTACCGCAATACCCAGCCCCTGGAGCGAACTATCAACCTCTCCTATCAGGACTTCGCCATCCAATCCAATGCCACTTATTACTATTACGTCAAAGCCGTAAACCACCTGAACCAGATGTCACCGCCATCCAATACTGTCTCTGTCACCATTCCCGTGATCATGCAGAATGTGATTCTCTATCAGGGCTTTGAGAGCCAGCCATCATTCACTCAGATTATCCCGGACTGGCTCAACCTTGATCTGGACAATTCACCCACCTGGGAGTGGGACAGTATCAGCTATCCCACTGCGGGCTCGCCACTTGCCTGGCTGATCTTTCATCCCGGTGAGACAGTTCCACCCTTGACCAATGCCAGTGCTTTTTCCGGAGTGAAGTATGCCATCTCGATGGCAGCGCAGAACCCGCCCAACAACGACTGGCTGATCACACCCCGCATCAATCTTGGTTCCGAACCGCTGCTCCGTTTTCATGCCCGCTCTTACACGGGTGATTACGGACTGGAGCGCCTCAAAGTGCTGATCTCGACCGCCGGAACTCAGCCCCAGGATTTCATTACCGTCCATCCTGCGCCCTATCTCAGCGTCCCCGTCCAGTGGACACCTTATCAATACAACCTCCAGACCTGGCAGGGACAGACCGTGAATCTTGCCTTCCAGTGCATTTCCTGGGACGCCTGGGCGCTGCTTTTAGACGATATCTGGATCTGTGGCACCGGTGGATACGTCTCCATTGATGACAACTATCTGCAAACCCCGCAATATCTTATCCACCCCAATCCCGCTCGTGATCGCTTCTTGATCACCAGCAAGGACGGCTCCTCCTTCGCTATCTCCGTTTATGATCTGCGCGGTCGCCTCATCCACTGTAGTCCACCCACCCGTTTTTTTGACAGCGCTACCAGCGGATTAGATCTTGCCACCGGCATCTATCTGCTCCGGATCGACGACGGCAAGCGTTCAATTATCCGCAAAGTCACTTTCATCCACTGATGCAGAGCATTGATCTGGAACGCTTTATCGAGATCTTGCTCTCGGAGCGTCGTTACACGGAAAACCTCCTTGCCCAGCGCATTACCGAACCGCGGGAAGCTATCTTTGGCGATCTGCCCGCCGCGCTTGATCCCAGAATCTCCGACCTGCTTCCCGCCCTTGGGATCAAAGACCTCTTTCAGCATCAGGCCCAAGCGATTGAACCTGCCCTCCAGGGCGAGAACATCGCTATCAGCACCGGCGTCTCCAGCGGTAAAAGCCTGTGTTACCAGCTCCCGATCATCGACGCCATCATCCGCAATCCCCGCTCCCGCGCCCTGCTGATCTATCCCACCAAAGCGCTGGCACAGGATCAGCAACACAAGTTCGGCGGCATGTTGACACATCTGGCATGCATGGACAAAAAACACGCCAGAACCTTCTGCGGTATCTATGACGGCGACACGCCGGCTGCTTCCCGTCAGAGCATCCGCAAGCTTGCCAATGCGGTTTTTACCAATCCGGACATGCTTCACCTTGGAGTTCTGCCGCATCACACGCTCTGGACGGACTTCCTCGCCAACCTGCGCTACGTGGTCATCGACGAAATCCACTCCTATCGCGGCGTCTTTGGCTCGCATTTCGCCAATGTCCTGCGCCGTCTGAAACGCATCTGCCGGCTCTATGGCAGCGAGCCACAGTTCTTCTGCACCTCTGCCACGATCCAGAACACGGCGCAATTCTGCCAGGCACTGATCGGTTCGCCCGTCCGCCTCATCCACCAGGACTGCTCGCCACAGGGCAGACGCATCTTCCATATCGTCAATCCGCCGATGGTGGATTTTGACCTGGGCATCCGCCGCAGTTCGATCCACGAGACCGGATACCTCGCCAGGCGTTTTCTCCACTTCGGCGGACAGGCACTGCTCTTCAGCGAGACCCGCCGGGCCGTGGAAGTGATCTATCGCTACCTGATCGACGATGGGCGCGATCCGTCTTTGATCAGAAGTTACCGCAGTGGCTACCTGCCGGAGAACCGCCGGGCCGTGGAAAAAGGACTGCGGGACGGCTCCATCGCTCTCGTCGTCACCACCAATGCGCTGGAACTCGGCATCGACATCGGCGGATTGGACGCCACCTTTATCAATGGCTATCCCGGAACCATCGCCGGCACCCGTCAACAAGCCGGCAGAGCAGGCCGCAAAGGCGCCAGCGCCCTGTGCATCCTCGTCGCATCCGCCAATCCACTCGACCAATACATCGCCCGCCATCCCGAATACCTCTTTGACAACAATCCCGAAAGCGCCTTCATCGATCCCGACAATACCGAGATCCTGATCAAACATCTCCACTGCGCCGTTCAGGAACTCGCGGTGACCGACGGCGAGGGCTTTGGCGACCTTGCGCCGTTTCAGATCCAGCCCTATCTCGACCTCTTGCTCCAGCGCGGCGATATCCGGCACATTGGCAACCGCTACACCGGAGTCCTCAATGCCTATCCCGCCGGCACTTTCTCTATCCGTAACGCCTCCAACCAGTATATCATCACCCTGTATAAAGCACCGGAGGATAGCGGGTCATCCTTAAATAGAGCGCTGAAGGAAAGCGCCCCTACGAACCAGACAGGCGGGATGCCGAACTCTGATGCGGCACAGAGGGCGCTTTGGCAAGACGCCCCTACGGCTGAAGATCAGATGATCGGGCTGGTGGACGAGGAAAGCGTGAACTGGATGACTCATCCCGATGCGATCTACCTCCACGAAGGCGAGACCTGGATCGTCAAGACCTTGGATCGGGAACGCAAAACCGTCGCGATCGAACCCATCCGTGTCAACTACTACACCCAGACCACCCAAAATACCGTGCTCGAACTTACCCAACTCCTGCAAAACCAAGCCATTACCGGAGCGCAAAAGTACCTGGGCAAGGTTATCGTCACCAAAACCATCACCGGCTATAAAAAGCTCCGCTTCAGCACACAGGAAGTACTTGGCTATGAAGAGCTTGACATGCCTCCGGCGCATCTGGATACCGTCGCCTTCTGGATCGCTCTTGACCCCAAAACCATCGATGCGATCAAGGATCAGGGCTTGTGGCGCAATCAATCCAACGATTATGGCCGGGGATGGAAAGAACTCACCCACCGCATCCGGGAACGGGATGGTCATGCCTGTCGCAGTTGTGGCACCAAAGAAAGCGGCAAGGCATTCGACGTTCATCATATCATCCCCTTCCGCCATTTCGCCACTCTCGACCAAGCCAACGAACCATCCAACCTGGTCACGCTCTGTCCCCGCTGTCATCGCCTGGCAGAAAGCAGCGTCCTCATCCAGAGCGGCTTGGGCGCATTGGGCTACCTCCTTGGTAATATCGCTCCCTTCTTTGTCATGTGCGACCGCAAAGACATCGGCATCCACACCGAGGAAGCATCAGCCATTGCCCATGACCTGCCCATCGTCTGCATCTACGACCAGGTGGCAGGGGGCATCGGACTCAGCACCAAACTTTATGCCATGCACCAGCGCATTATCCGCGCCGCCTACGACCAGATCAAGTCCTGTCAATGCACCGGGGGCTGTCCCGCCTGTACCGGACCAGTGGCGGAGCATGGATCAGGTGCCAAAGAACATGCCGCCGCCATTCTTTCCTCCTTGCTTGATTACCTTAGTATAACCTTAGTATAACCTTACGACCGTAAGGTTATACTAAGGTTATACTAAGGTAATCAAGCAAGGAGGAGACCAGGGAAAGAAATGGTGAAAGAGTAGAAAAAGGGACGCTGGAACCGGCGAAATGCCGGTCGTTATCACGATCCTTCCTGGGCAAGACGGGGACGAAGGGCGGGTCAGTTCCTCTGTCGGATCAGTTCCAGGGCATCGATCTTACGCAGGCGGGAAAGAGGCAGAATAGTGCTGAGCAGGGTGATGCAATAAGCGGCAACGGGGATCAGGACAAGATCCAGCCCTTGGATTTTGACGGGGATAACGAGAAAATCCTCCGGGGTGAAATTGAGGCGTACCAGCCCGTAGCGGTGCTGTATCCACAGCGCCAGCAATGACAATGCCATCCCGATAAAGATGCCAAGCAAACAAAGAATGGATGACTGGATCTGAAACAGGCGGCTCATGTCCCGCGTCTCGTAACCAAGCGCCTTCAGCAAGCCGAGTTCCTTCTTTTTACCGGCGATATTCTTGAGCATATTACCGGTCAGATTGAAAGATGCGATGATATACATCAGCAGCATAATGATGAACATCATTATCTTTTCAAAGTGGATGGCGGCGTAGAGATTGGGGTCAAAGCTGCTCCAGTCATCGCAGTGGAAGCCGGGGAAAGCGATTTGCAACTGCTGAGCGAACAGTTGAGAACGGGTATGATCCGGGGTGCTGACGGCGATAAAATCGGCAGCGCTGATCTCCGGATCGGGCGATAATGCGCCGTCCACCTCCTGACGCCGGAAATAAGCACCCATCGAAAGGGGAACATAACTGAACATCTGGTCGTATTCCGGCATGCCGGCGGTAAAGATCCCAACTACCCTGACCCGGCGGAGACGCGGTAACAATCCGAAGGCACTGGGCTCGGTAAATTGCGGAGAGATCAGCATGATCTCATCCTGCAGGTTCACGTTCAACTGAATAGCCAAACCCGCACCGAGGATGATACCCTCATTCTCAAAGTCGGTCGCTGTGGGATTTCCGCTGATAATACCCTGATGGAGTGCACTGGCACTGGGTTTGGTGTAATTGGGAATGCGGTCC
>VGPI01000025.1 GCA_016875595.1 Candidatus Cloacimonadota bacterium | reverse complement strand
TCCTTGCCGTCAAACTGAGCGGAGGCGGTCATGATTCCGGGCTCCACGTAAGCGGCGTCCATCTCGCTCAGGGTCAAGTCCTGCTGCGGGTTCTGGATGACTATCTGCATCGGAATAACGTATTTATGGGCAAATTCAAAGTCGCGCTGGTCATGTGCCGGCACTGCCATTACCGCTCCGGTGCCGTATTCCATCAGGACGTAATTGGTGATCCAGATCTGGACGCGATAGCCATTGAGCGGATTGATGCAGTATCTGCCGCTGAAGATGCCTTCTTTGACGTTGTCTTCTGCGCTGCGCATGATCTTGTCCTCATTGATGACGCGATGGCAAAACTCATGCAGGGCATGGTTTTCCGGCTCTTCGGCAAGCCATCTCTGCACCAAGGTATGCTCCGGCGGCAGAGCCATAAAGGTGACGCCGTAGATAGTATCGGGACGGGTGGTAAAGACGGTGATGCTGTCGGTGCTGTCCGGCATCTGTTGCGTAGGAGCGCTTTCCGTCAGCGCCTCAAGAGGAAAGACGATTTCCACGCCCTCGCTCTTACCGATCCAGTGCTTCTGCATCAGGATCACGCGTTCAGGCCAGTCGATCACGCTGCTGAAGTCCAGCAACTCTTCAGTGTATTTGGTGATCCGGAAATACCACTGTTCCAATTCCTTCTGGATCACTTCCTTGCCACAGCGCCAGCAGTTCCCATCCTCGACCTGTTCATTCGCCAGCACGGTCTGGCAATGGACACACCAGTTCTGGAATGACTTTTTACGGTAAACCAGTCCCTTTTCATAGAGTTGCTTGAAGATGAACTGCCCCCAGCGGTAATAATCCGGACGGCAGGTGCTCACCTCCCGGTCCCAATGCAAGGCAAAGCCCATCTTGTCAAACTGCCCGCGCATAGCACGGATGTTTTCCTCTGTGGTCAGACGGGGATGTGAGTTGTGAGCGATGGCAAAATTCTCTGCCGGCATGCCAAAGGCGTCATAGCCCATGGGCTGCATGACGTTGTAGCCCTGCATCATCTTCAGCCGCGTGACGGCATCGCCAATGGAATAGTTGGAAGCATGACCGATATGGAGTATGCCGGAGGGATAGGGAAACATCGAAAGCACATAATACTTCGGCTTCGGCGAGTCATCGGTGGCATGCACGACTCCGCGCTCCTTCCATATACGCTGCCATTTCTGTTCAATCGTTCCAAAGGGATATTCCATCAGTTTTACCTCCATGCGGTTGCCGGACAAGTGGTAGCCCTTGATGCGGGCTGTCATTCATTTGTGGTACCTTCTTTCAGTCAAGGGATTGGTGTCAAGCGCAATGTAGCAAAAGGATACGGCAAGAGGATGGATGGAACCGCCCCCTTGCAACATAAATGCCTCCAGATCACGGTATCGGGCAATGAGCTTGACAGTCTCTAATTAGGGTGCAATATACTATACACACGTTATTATGTCACGACAATTCGCTGTTTTCTTTATTGTCCAAGTCCTAAAGTCGAGTGATCTATACCGTAGGGCGCTTTGGAAAGACGCCCCTACGACCAGCTTTGGAATGCTATACTACGATTTGGAACAGTACTTGCTGTTGTTCTCATCTTGTTTATTATAATGATGATAGATTCTTTAGCTGGAGTATTGAATGAGAAAATCGATAATGCCCATTATAGTCGTAATAATGTTATGTTCACTGTTGGTGATCGATGCCTTGAGCGTTGAGGATTCGCTGTTGAACCGGGCTCTGCGTTTACTGACGGAAGGCACGATGGATTTCAGTGTGCGGACGGTCACCTACAATGGACAATATGCACCCGAAAATGCCGGTGTGATCTGGATCACCAATTCGCAGAATCAATTTGTCAAGACCGTCAAGATCTGGGCAAACACCTATCGCTGGACCTTGATCAGATGGATCGCCAGTTCCAATCAGAACATGACCGGAGCTATCACCAGCGCGTCCCTGAACAGTCATCAGTTGCACAATATCACGTGGAACGGCAGAAACTGGCAAAACGTGGAGATGCCGGATGGCGAATATAAGGTGAACGTCGAATTTACCGAGCATAACGCCACCGTCACCAATATGGGCAAGTACAAGCAGATCACTTTCAACAAAGGCAGCGAGCCGGTGGATCTGACCATTCCGAATGAGACCTATTTCCGTGACATGCACCTCACCTGGACACCGGTGATTGTGAACGGTATCCTCAGCGGACAGGTGATCAATGCCCAGAATGAACCGATCTTCCCTGCTTCCATCAGTACCGGAGCGTTTTTTACCCAGACCAACGCTGGCGGGCAATACTCACTATCCCTTCCGCCTGGAACTTATGATGTCCAGTGTTCTGCCGTCGGATATCATCCTCTGACATATAGCTCAGTTCAGATCCAATCCAATCAAATCACTCCACTGGATTTCACCCTGGCACCGGTATCCAATTCAGAAGGTAGTGGCATTGTGCCCTCCCTGACCTTCCTGCCACCCTATCCCAATCCTGCCACAACCCAAACCACTCTGCGCTATTATGCCAAATCCAATACGGATCATAGTATCCGGATCTACAATATGCGCGGTCAGATAGTACGCCAGATCAAGGGCAGTAGCAAGAATGCCGGATGGCAGGAGATCAACTGGGATTTGCGGGACTCCCGCGGTAATAAATGCCCCAGCGGGATCTATTTATTGATCGTCAACAGTGGGGACAGGACTCATCGCCGGATGCTGACTGTCACTCATTAATCTATCGGTCAATAATACCAGGTCCAGCCCGCTCCGAAATAGGAACGTTTCGGTACTCCCTGCATTAATTCGCTGTAGGAGTAGAGGATGTGGCATTCGCTGGCACCCGGAAAGCGCCACCCGAGCTTGCCGGTATATTTGTAGTTTTCCTTGATCCGGTACATCGTGGATACTCCCGCCCAGATCCGGCTCACCACCTTTGATTGTCCCTCAGCAAAGACCGCATTGCTATAATTTTCAGGACTATAGACAAATCCTCCGCTGACGTATGACCCCCCCTCCGGTTCCACAGGCAGGGTATATTTGACGCCACCGCGCAGGTAATTGGACAGCAGGAGCAATTCCGAGCCGGATGGATCGGTGCACGTGCGGTTAACATAATGGACATAGCCGCTGACCTCCGGGCTCAATTGATGCCGCAGACGAATGGAGGCAACCAAGACATTTCTCCGTTCCGCAGTGATCGCCTTGCCATCCCGATATTCCCATTCCAGGGAGGTCTCGATGTCCAAAGACAATGGGATCGGTTTCCAGTTTTGCTTTGCCCCCAATGAGAAGGTCGTCAGGTCAAAGAGCCCTCCCGCCACACCGGGATTGCTCTTGTGGTTAGCTCCGGCGCTGATGGCGATATCCTCGTTGAGCTGATAGGTAGCCCTCAAACCGCTAAAATGATCCTGCTGCAGTTCCGGTGCTTGTCTGACCAGCGTAAAGTCCTGCAAGTCAAACTCATAGGGAGTAATGGAGAGGACTTTGCTAAGGTGATATCCGCTCAGACGCCACGATTCAAAGTCAATATCCGCCTTAAGATAACCCGTGTGCTGCAGATCCCGTTCATAGACGCTAAGTGGTTGCCAGACAGGATAGAGCGCTATTTTCTCCCCGCCGGAGTAGAGCGTATTCCGGTAGCCGAGACGCGCTTCTATATGGCTGAAGCGTTGCCACCAGGACAGACGCATACTGTGGTATAACTTCTGCAGACGCTCCGGACTGATGGCATCGCCCCAGACCAGATCATCATCCACCGTGAGAGTGCCACCGCTGCTGAACCGCTGCTCCACTCTCAAGCGGTTGCGCCATTCGATCTCATCTGCAACGCTTACTACTTGCGAATTATACCAGATCGACGGTCTGGCGCACAGCCATCCGACCGTCAGCAGGAGCAGGATCAGTGTATAGCGCTTTGTGGACATACCAATACACAATTGCCACATTGCTGGCATTTACTTTGATCGATCATCGCTTTATTGTCCGCATCCATATAAATGGCATCATGAGGACAGACGCGGACGCATTCGCCACATCCATTGCAAGCGGAACGGTCAACATTATATTCCCCACCGCTGGAACTCCGGCAGGCGAAAGCGACCAGCATAAGAATGAGGATCATCAGGATCGGGAGGAGACAGCGGAAGCGCATTATTCGGGAACCTTTACTGCACGGTAATTGCAGGCACGGACGCAGTTTCGGCAATCGATACAAGTGGAATCGACGATCTCCGCCTTTTCCTCCACGATCTCGATCGCCTTCACCGGACATGCCTTGACACAGTCGCCACATCCGGCACAGGCATTCTTGTCCACAAAGGGTTTGTACCTGATCACCGCCACCGTGCCCAAGGCAAGGATCACCAGACACAAAGCTATTACGATTCGCTTTTTCATCACTACCTCAATATCATCATTGACCTTGGGGCATTGTTTTCCTGCCCGCTCAAAGTTGTCAATAACAAAATGCCCGCAGATCAGTCCTATCCAAGGAGATATCCGATATTTTCTTGCCTGCTACATGATTTACGTCAGGTTCCAGTCAGGTTCGCCTCGAGATCCTCTCGAGACTCGAAGCGATCTCGAGAGAAACCTGACTTGAAACCGAGTTTATTGTTCAGGAAAATTGGATGGTGGCGGAGTTCCGTATCCGGCTGTGCTGCATCGAAGGAGTGCTTTCCTTCAGCGCTGTCAGCAGCAGAAAAGCAATAAAATATATCTTCATGAGGGTCTCCCTCAGGATATGATAATCAAAAACTTCCCAGCGCAGGGAAAAGACCATTATCAAGCGATGCAAAGCCCCCAAACAAAACCGAGCCGAAGATTACTCTCCGGCTCTGGAATCTGAATGCCTGTCTGAGTGAGTTCTTACTGGATCTCGATATCCTTCTTGGGACTGGGCTCCTTCTTCGGGATGAGAACCTTTAGGACGCCGTCCTCCATCCGGGCACTGATCTTGCTGGGTTCGGCATTTTCAGGCAGGAGAAGGTTGCGACGATAATTGCCACTGTATCGTTCACAGCGATAAACCGTGCCCTTTTGCTCTTGCTTCTTCTCATCGACGGTCGCTTCGATCATCAATTGGTTGTCATGCACCGAGATCTTGACATTCTCTTTCCGGAAACCAGGCAGATTTGCCATGATCTCAAATTCCTTGTCATGCTCCACGATGTCCAAAGCCATCACCCGATAGTTGTCGCCCGGGGTCTCGTCATCATTGAAATAACGATTGAAGAACTCGTCAAACATGCTGAGCATATTGCTCATCGGCTTCAGGTCGTTGGTCTTGCGATAAGGTACGAGTTTCATTGTTCTTACCTCCTTTGGTAAATGTGATTCTACCATTATAATAACGCCGGAAAGCCAAAAGGCAAATATAAATTAGCAATCTATGCGATCGACTGCTAATTAATGCATAGGCACTGCTCTATAATGTGATACATCCGTACCTGATAAATGGGATGGTTTACGGGATTATTCATCATTGCTCATAACCATGGATGCAGAACTTAAGGTGATAGACACAGAACATCGGATGGTTGATGTTCGCTGTTATCCCAGCGGTGAGGGCGCATCGCCCTCTCTGGGATTTATCCCGGAAATGGAAAAGGATTGACATTTGAGGCGTATTCAAAATACTGGTTTCTCAGTGTAATCTACTATAAAGTGAATAAAATAAGATAGATACTGGAGGAACAAAATGAAAACAGGCGGTTGTCGCTATGGAACACACCGTGTGATCGAGCCCTTGGGAGTGCTCCCCCAACCGGCAAGAGTTTTGGATAACGATATGAGTGAGATCTGGGAGAACGAACTGCTCCTGGATGTGATCCGGCTGAATATTGATTCGGCGTCGTTCCATCAGATCAAGAATAAGCTGATCAGCCAGGGACATCAGGATCTGGAGCAGGCATTTGCCGAGCACGTGATCGATTTGACCAATCGTACCGGCAAGCATAAAAATGAAGATACCGGCTCTGGCGGGATGCTGATCGGCAGAGTGACTGCCATCGGTAATAAATTTGAAATGAAGGAGCCAATCAAGGTGGGTGACAAGGTAGCCAGCCTGGTGTCACTGTCGCTGACCCCACTCAAGGTGAACAGGGTTAAAAAAGTGATCCTGGGCAAGGATCAGGTGGAGATCGAGGGACAGGCGATCTTGTTCAGTAGTGGCGTCTATGCCAAATTGCCGGATGATATGAATGAAGTATTGGCATTAGCAGTGCTGGATGTCGCAGGTGCTCCGGCACAGGCGGAACGTCTGGTAAAACCGGATGACACGGTTGTCATCATCGGCGCTAATGGCAAATCCGGCATCCTGTGCAATGCCGTGGCTCGAGAACGGGCAGGTATCGCCGGAAAAGTGATCGGAGTGGTGCGCAATGAATCCTACATTACCACATGTCTGGAAACGGGCTGTACCGATGTGGCCATCGCCAGCGCCACCGATGCATTGCAGATTCAGCGTGAAGTAAGCCGTCTGACCAATGGTAAGATGGCGGATGTGGTGATCAATGTCGTCAATGTGGAAGATACGGAATTGCCCACAATCATGGCTTGCCGTGACCGGGGCATCGTCTATTTCTTTTCCATGGCATCCTCCTTTACCAAGGCAGCGTTGGGCGCTGAAGGCATCGGAGCTGATGTGGACATGATCCTGGGTAATGGCTATGCTCATCATCATGCGATCATATCGCTTGATCTGCTGCGCCGTAATCCCGTCCTGATGAGGATTTTCCAAGAGCGCTACTCAAACGAGTAAACCAGAGGTATTTATGGCTGATCTGATTGATATAAAAAAAACTGCCACCCCTGAGGAGTGGCAGGACTGGCATTGGCATTTGCGCCACCGGATCACGACGCGTGATGAACTGGTGCAATATATCCGGCTGACCGGGGATGAAGAGGCAGTGTTCAGGACTGCCAATTTCTCCTTTCGCATGGCGATCACGCCCTATTACCTCTCGCTGATCGATCCGGCAAATCCTGTGGATCCGGTGCGTATGCAGGCGATCCCAAGAGTGATGGAAAGTTATCTCTCCGAGAACGATATGTCCGATCCCCTGCACGAGGATGCCGATGCTCCCGTTCCGGGGATGACGCATCGCTATCCGGATCGGGTGTTGCTGTTGCTCACGGATCAATGTGCTATGTATTGCCGGCACTGCACCCGCCGTCGTAAAGCCGGCGAGCATGATGCGCCCATGCCGAGGGATAATGTGGATAAAGCAATTGAATATATCGCAGAGCATAAGGAGATCAGAGACGTTATCCTCAGTGGCGGCGATCCGCTTACTATGTCCGACCAGCGGATCGATGATGTCCTCGGTCGCCTGAGCAGGATCCCGCATGTCGATATCGTCCGGCTCGGAACCCGTATACCGGTAGTCCTGCCTCAGCGGGTCACTGATGACTTGATCGGGGTCTTGCAGAAATATAAGTTCGTGTGGCTAAATACGCATTATAATCATCCGCAGGAATTGACGTTCGAAGCGCAGGCAGCCCTGGCAAAACTGGCGGAAGCAGGAGTGGTGCTGGGCAATCAGTCCGTTCTGCTGCGAGGGGTCAATGACCATGTGGATGTGATGAAGGAACTGGTGCACCGTCTGGTGAAGAATCGCGTCAGACCATATTATATCTATCAGTGTGACCTGTCCGAAGGCATCGCTCATTTTCGCACTCCGATATCCAAAGGGATCGAGATCATCGAATCCCTGCGCGGACATACTTCCGGGCTGTGCGTGCCGACCTACGTGGTTGATGCCCCCGGTGGCGGGGGAAAGATCCCGGTCATGCCTACTTACATCATCTCCCAAATGCCGGGACGGGTCATTCTGCGCAATTATGAGGGTTTTATCACTGCTTACACCGAGCCGGCATACCTGCCGGTCGATGATGCCGATTACAAAGACCTTTGCCCTCCCGAACGCAGGTCTGATGAGGGGATCATGACCCTGTTACGTGGAGATAAGGTAGCCATCGGACCAGCGGAGACCAAGCGTAATAAACGCCGTAGATAACCTGACCGCCTTTCCTCCGGGACCAGGTGGCAGGGGCTGGAATCATGATAAAAAAAAAGCTCTGCGCTCACTCATGGCAGAGACAGAGGATCGCTTCCTTTGTTACCAAGTAGCGGAATGCTATGCCATTGATTGAACGAGAGCAGATAATAGCCATCGTCGGCATCTGTAAAAATGCCGGCAAGACCAGTGTGTTGAATGCCATTCTCCGGGAATACCATGCCATCGGTTGGGCGGTCTTGAGTACCGGACGGGACGGAGAGGAACGAGATACCGTCTTTGGCATCCGCAAACCCCGGGTGGTAGTCAAAGCCGGTACTATGATGTGCCTGGATACTCAGGAACTGGACCGGCATGGAGCAGGGATCAGGATCTTCGCCAAGCTGCCCTGGAAATCTGGAACGCGCCAGCTCTGGTTAGCGGAGGCAATCCTGCCCTTGGAGACGGAGATCATCGGACCGCCGGAGGTCTCGCAACAAGCCGAATGTGCACGACTGATGCTTGATCTCGGAGCGGAGAAGGTACTGATCGATGGTTCGATTGACCGGAAGTCCATCGCTCTGAGCCCGATGGTTGATGCATTGATCCTGGTTGCCGGTGCCAGCTATGGTAACTTGAAACAACTGATGGCAGAACTGGAACGGGTTGAACTGCTCACCCGGATCCCGGTTGCATTGCCATCCCGATCACCCAGGGCACTGAATCTGGAGCATATCTGCCTCTTGCAGAACATGCACTGGCGGGATACGGGACTGCAATCCATCCTGGGAGAAGAAAAAGGGATTGCGGAGAAGCTCAGGGAATACCCCGACGTAGTTGCTGTCTATATCCCCGGCGCCGTTACGGAGAGATCGATCTCCTGTCTGATGGGACTTTTGCAGAATGATGGACATATCCTGCTTTTGCGCCACCCCTATCATCTGAAGATCGGCAAAGATGAAATTGAACGCCTTCTCCATCGAGACCAGCTGATGGCGCTGAATCCATTCCGGATCAAAGCCATTGCCCTGAATAGCCGGGCGGTGGATGGACGTCATCTGGATGCTATGTCGTTGCGAACAGAGATAAACCAGAGATTCACTGATACACTGGTCTTTGATATAAGTGCCCCGGAGATTTCGCGTGGATAGAGATCAGCGTTCCACCCGCACGATCAATTTGGGTCTGTTTGCTAATATCCTGCTGTCAGCGCTTAAGACCATCGCCGGTATCTTTGGTCATAGCCCCGCCCTGCTGGCGGATGGGATCAATTCCTGCTCCGATGTCGCCTACTACGTGGTAGTCAAGATATTTATGCATCATGCCAGGAAGCCTGCTGATCCGGAACATCCTTATGGCCACCGCCAATTGGAATCGATTGCTGCCATCGTGGTCGGAGCCTTTATCATCACCACCGGTATTGCCATCTTCTGGGAATCGATCAACAAAGTCTATGACTTTTTTCAGATTGGAGGAGAAGATTGGCAGAGTTCCGACTTTGTGATCTACATAGCCATCTTTACCTTTGTGCTCAAGATATTCCTCTTCTATTTTACCCGGCTCAACTGCCGTAAAACCCAAAACCCGACGCTTAAGGCACTGCAAAACGACCATCTGAATGACATCATGGCGGCTTTGGCGGTGCTAATCGGTGTTTTACTCCGCCGTGTCGGATATGCCTGGATGGATCCCGCTGCCGGAGCTTTGGTGGCGATCTATATCTTCAAGACTGGTATCGGTATTGTGGTCGAAACCGCCTCCGATCTGATGGCAGCCTTTCCTGACGACAAGTTTAAGCATACGGTTTATGCCATTGCGCTGGATGTCCCCGGCGTCCGCCGGATCGACGACCTCGGTCTGCATCGCTTTGGTCCCTATTACAATGTCATTATGACCATTGCCGTGGATGGCAGGATAAGCGTGGATGACGGACATGGAATAGCGGATGAGATCGAGCATAAACTCCGGGACCGCTATCCGGAAGGACTGCGTCAGGTTCATGTCCACTATCACCCCGATGTACCCCAAAAAAAGGAGTCTCCCGATGCATAAAGGCAGGGCTGTGTTACTCGGCGTCATTGCCGCACTCCTATTTTGTTTCATCATCATTGCGCTCTTTGCCAAAGGATCAGATGAGATCCCTCCCGGTCGGGAGAAGGTCAAGCCAGATCCTTGGACGACCATGATCATTCCACCTGGCGGAAGCATCTTCTCCATTCTTGATGATGCCGGTATTCCCCACAAGGAGATCGCCACCTTTGCCTTCCGTTTCGGAGATCACGTCGATGTAACCACCATCCAGCCCGGCGATACTCTCAGGATCCAGACCGATCCGGATCGTGAGCGTATCACCCGCGCCATGTTTGTCCAGGAACCCACTATCCGTCATTTGTTTGAAGCATCCGGCGATTCCCTGCGCCACACTCTGGAAGAACTGCCGGTGGAACACATCATCCGCATCATTGAAGGTACGCTGCAAAACACCCTCGATGCCTCATTGATCAGAGCCGGTCTGACCACTGCTGAGAAGCAATACATCAACAACGGCTTGGAAGGCGATGTGGATTTCGGACGCAAAGCCCGCAATGGCGATCGCTTCACCGTCATGCTCGAAGAACGCATCTTTGAGGGTAAAAAGATGCCCGGCAGCAAGATCCTCTACGTGTCCTACGATGGGGAACGCACCGGCAAACATGAGCTCTTCCGCTTTGAGACCGGTGACGAGAAATCGGTCTATAACGGCCTCTACAACAAAGAAGGCAAGACCAACACCTCTTCCGCCGTGGGCTATCCCCTGGGTCGTATCCACGTCTCTTCCGCCTTTGGAAGACGCCTCGATCCCTTTACCGGCCGCTGGACTCATCACGAAGGCGTGGATTACCGTGCCGGATTTGGCACATCCGTCTATGCCGTTGCCGATGGCGACGTCACCGAAGCCCGTTATGCCGGCGGTTATGGCAATAGCGTCCGCATCCGTCACCGCAGCGGGACAATCACCCACTATGCGCATCTCAGCTCATTGGGCGCGCGCCATGGTCAAAAGGTACGCAAGGGGCAGGTTATCGGCAGAGTCGGCAGCACCGGCAGATCCACCGGACCGCATCTGCACTTCGGACTGATGCAAAGTGGACGCTGGATCAACCCCAGCCAGTTGAAGATGGTCGGCGCTGAGAAACTGAACAATCAACAGATGAAGGTATTTGCCCTGCAACAACAAAACATCCGCAACCTCCTGATCCAGGTGCAGGCGACCAGGGGCAAATCCATCGCCAGCCGCTACCGGATTACACCTTCCCAGAGCTGATCCGACCTCGCTATGAGATATACATGAACCCATCCGACTGTAGGGGCGCTTTCCTGCAGCGCCCTATCCCGCCATGCCAGAGCTGAACCTAAGCCAAAGGAGATGGATATGAACCCGTTTTTCCGCACCGACCTCGCCCATAAAAAACCACCCATTATCACCGTTCCTGTCTGTAAACGGATGATGTGCCTCAATGAAAGCTGCCTCGATCCCTATCAGGCGATCAAGGAGCAAGTCCTCCAGCGCATGGAAATCACTCACCTGAACCGCTATCTCTCCCCCGTAACCGAAGAACTGCATCAAAAACTGGCGGATTACATCGGTCACGGGATCAAGCCGGAGAACGTGATCTGGGGCAATGGTGCCGACGACATCCTTTATCACATCTTCCTCGCCGTCCGGGAAAATGCCGCCTCTCATGCTGTCTCACTGGCGCCCACCTACTTTGACTACAAGACCTTCTGTGGAGCCGTCGGCTTGGGCATCCGGTCCCTCGATCTCAATCCCGATTTTTCCTTTGATACCGACCGCTTTCTGGAGATGGCTTCCCATCCCGATTGCCGCCTGGCGATCCTCTGCTATCCCAATAACCCCACCGGCAACCTTTTCCCTCCCGAACAAATACGCCATATCATCCGGAATCTGCCCGATAAACTGGTGCTTGTGGATGAGACCTATTATGAATTCTCCGGTTGTACCTTCGTCCCGGAATTGAAGGATCACCCCAATCTGATCCTCACCCGCTCCTTTTCCAAGGCATTTTCCAGCGCTGGACTCCGCTTTGGCTATGCCATCTCTTCTGCGGAAAACATCTATGAACTGAGCAAGGTATTCACCACCTTCCACACCAGCATCTTCAACCGGGTATTCGCCGCCACCATCCTCGAGAACGTCCCACTCTTCTGTGCCCACGTCCGCAGGATCATCGCCATGCGGGATGAGATGTTCGCCCTGCTCTCCGCCATCCCAAGTCTCACCGTTTTTCCATCCCACACCAATTTCCTCACCTTCACCCTTGGCGAACGGACACCACAGCTATTTGACTACCTGAAGGACAACGACATCGCCGTCCGGGACGTTGGAGCACATCCTTTGCTTCGTCACTGCCTGCGCGCCACCCTGAGCTCTGAAGAGGATAATCAGGCACTGTATCAATCGATCAGCCGCTTCTCCGACATCACCGGCTCATAAGCGAACCGCTCTTCTTACACTGTCTTACACACTATACGCTTGATCAAAGAACTATGACCCGCAGCCAAGCATATCATACTTTCCCGGGTTTCATCCCTTATAGGTAGACAAATTTCCCAAGTGTGGACATAATGCCTCCCATCCCTTTTCTGATCACAGGTTCACTTCCTACGCCTTGTGTCGGTTCCCGAAGATTCCCGCAGACCATAGAACGCAGATGACACTGATGGATTATGATGTTCAAAAGAAGATAGTTACACGGATCGGACCGACTGGGCGGATGGACACGGATTATGTTAGAGGAGGTTAAGACGGTCGAGAGGGTTGAGAAGGTTGAGACGGTCGAGAGAGTCGAGAAGGTTGAGCGGTTTGTTGTAGTTGAGAAGGTTAAACGTAGGGTCGCTTTCCTTCAGCGACCCATGTACATCGACCCACGGAAAACACGGAGCACACGGAAAGAGATCTTAGATTCGACTAATCAAATGCAGGCATGTAGATTTCATCTTATTCACATAATCCAACCACGTCATTCCGGAACCGACTGGAATCCAGTTCATTTTTTACTCTCAACCCATCAGCCTTCTCAACTCTCTGCAACCTTTTTATCCGCTCCATCCGTCCAATCCGCGTTATATCTTGTCCCTTCTCCATTACACAATTTTTCCTTCCGTGCCTTTCCATGGTTAAAATCATTGACTCCCACACCCTGCTCCGGACACTGCCCCTGAAATGAAAAAGACGCTCATAAACCTCACACCCGATGGACTGCCACTCCCCATCCGGCAATACCTGCACCGGGCACGTTGCTTCGACAGTAGCTGCTCCGGGGCATCGCAGACCATCTATATCGAAGGCAATATCCGCGCTTACCTCAAGATCAGCCCCTCCGGCTCTCTTGCCCATGAGGTGGCAATGACCCGTTTTCTGCATCCCCACCACCTGGCGCCCCGGGTGTTTGAATACATCAGCACTGATGACAGGGATTACCTCTTGACTGAAGCCCTGGATGGCGAGGACGGCATCGCGGAACACCACCTTGCCGATCCTGAACGCCTGACAGAGGTCTTTGGTCAGTCCCTCCGGCTCATTCACCAATTGCCCCTGACCGATTGCCCCTTCCCCGATCGCATGAATGAAATGGCAACCCAAGCCCGCACCAATATCACCCGCGGCTATATGGATCGCAGCATCATCGCTGAAGATATGTCCACCGCCGCCGAACGCTTTCTCCTCATGCCCGCTCCGGACTGGGAAAAGGTCGTGATTCACGGCGACTACTGCCTGCCCAATATCATTATGAGCAATTTCAGATTGAGCGGATTTGTCGATCTGGGCACCAGCGGCATCGGCGACCCCCACTATGACCTCTTCTGGGGTATCTGGACCCTCAATTACAACCTCAAAACCATTAAATTCCGCCAACGCTTCCTCGATGCCTACGGCAGATCCGCCATTGATCCCCATCGCCTGGATTATTGCCGGTTACTGTCGGGGTTTACAGCTTGAACTCTCTTTCATTTTCTCTCTGGAAAATTTGAAGACCGTAATACCCAAATCAAGTGTAGCTTTATTATACTTCTTAATGCTGAGACGATTGGTTTAACACCTGTTGATTAGTAGGTTACGCCAGTTTTCAATCACTTTACTTAAATTCACGGATCCCCCTAAATGAAATTCAAAACGATGCTCTGTAAACCCTGATTGAATGGGCGATACAGGCAATTTGTGGGTTGATAATATTGCATAACGTCGCTTTTTTAGTTGGTTTGTGGATAACTGGTTAAGACCATTGAACAAAACACAGCCGGCTCAGAGATGACGGATCAGGCGTGTTTTTATAGCTGTCAGTCAAAAGTGGCCGTTAATCGGACGATTTCGGCCGGTTTGCCTCCCTAAATGCCCTCTAAGAGGGGCTTTTTTTATCTGTTCCCAGAATCTGGGCACACCTTTTCTATATCAAGCCAGGAGTATTTTGTAAGAACGTTTCAGATTGAAGGAAATTGCCCCCATCAACAGGTAGTCAGCCGTCTTCTTCAAGCCCCTATAGATTGATCTACCCCAGCCAAGATGTCTCTTAAGTGCGCCAAAACTGCGCTCAGCCCGGTACCTTTGTTTCGATATGGTTTGATTGGAGGCTTTGATCTCTGGTGCCATCTCCCGGTGTCTCTTCTTCTTTTGCATGATCCTGGAGACTAAGTTCTTCTCTTTCAAGAGTTCCTCATTTGCTTGGCTGCAATATCCTGTGTCAGCCAGGACTTCGGTAGCTTCAGGAAGATCCAGAGATTCCAGCAGGGACTTCAGCACATGACCATCATAAACACTGGCCGGCGTTACCTCAATTGCCTGAACCAATCCATCTTCCTTATCTGCAACTGTGTGTCCCTTGAAACCATAGATACTCTTCTTGCCTTTCTTTATCCACCGGGCAGCGGGATCCTTGGATTCTTCTACCTTTAGCTCGGTGGACTGAATCAGCATGATCCGGAACATTACCTCTGCGGAAAAGGCATCTCTTCCGGCAACAGCAGTCCTTCTGATCTCCACTTTGCTGAGTATTTTGTTGATCCGCTTCCAGTCAATCATCTGATCGATGTCTTTGAGAAAGTGTTTGCGGGTGGCAAGGCGAGCGGCAATCCCTTGATCGGCGAGGGTTATAATTTGCTTTTCCATGATAAGCTCCGGGGTAATGATGGAGCCATATAACAGCATGCAACAAATTTGGCAAGAA